>CBJMBI010000122.1:0-9363 GCA_966427955.1 uncultured Ktedonobacterales bacterium | reverse complement strand
CGGAACCGACGGGATTCGAACCCGCGATCTTCTGCGTGACAGGCAGACATGTTAGGCCACTACACCACGGCTCCTTGTAAGCTAGTCTTGCAAGCACTGCTTACGGGATAGAATAATACCAGATCAGCCTCAGCCTGTCAACCCCTTTGCAAGCAAATTTTGGCCAATTTTGCTTTTTCCCTAAAGAGCCCTGTGTCATGATTAGCAATAAGTCCCCCTTCGTTGCTGCAAGACTAGCCAATATGCGCTACAATAGAAACAGTCTATAGAAATTCACCATCAAGGTCAGTGAGGAGACTATGAAGCCGTAGTACTGACAAGCATCTTTTTACTAGGAGCTATATTATGGGATGTGTTATTCTTGTTGATGGCTATAATGTAATTAAAAAAAATCTCATGTTCCAGCAGCTGGAAATCAAAAATCTTGCTCTAGCTCGTGACACGTTAATTCGGCAATTGAAAAATCGTTATCGTCAGACTTCGTATCAAGTGATTGTCGTTTTTGATGGGAATGATTTGCAGGAGCAGGTAGCTCATGATGAACATATCCGTATCATTTTTTCACGCCACGGCCAGACGGCTGATAGCGTCATCATACGGCTGGCAGCCGAATCGCGGGAAGCTGGTCGTGAGGTGATCTTATATAGCGATGATGAAGAGGTAAAGTACCACGTCAAGGAACAAGGTGGTACATTCCTAACCACACGTCAGCTAGCCGCACGGCTCAATGCTGCTCCTAGCGACGTTGCTACGCGTTCACTCCATCGTCAGATGGTACGTCGTGTCTATGGCATTGATCCCTGGTATAAGCCGGATGATGACCTGGAGCCATCTCCACGAACCTCTAAAAAGAAAAAGAAATCTTCACGTCACTGTCGCTAGTCTCAATGGAATTGGTTGGCTACATACAGAGGCAAGATGTCAAAATTTGCACTGTGGGATAGAACTGAGATCTTGTATCTTGTGCATAGTGCGATCATCTCACGCTGGGACCAACAACATCGGATCGTTTGCTCTGTATGGGAAGGGATGGCTCAGAGAATGTTTCTTTCCTAAGACGAGTACGTAGGACATAGAGGAAGGCCTCTGCGACTATTTTTCGTGACATTTTCGATTTGCCAACGCGTCGATCCATAAATACAATGGGTGTTTCCACGATGACAAAGCCCTGTTTCATAACGCGATAGGCTAGTTCTACCTGGAAAGCGTACCCCTGTGACTGAATAGAGTCCAAATCAATACTCTCTAGCACTTCACGCCTATAACAACGATAGCCGGCGGTACAATCGTGGACAGGAATACCTAGCATAAAACGTGCAAAAATATTGCCACATCCGCTAATCAGACGGCGCGTCATTGACCAATTAGGTGTTGCTCCGCCAGGGATATATCGCGAACCGATCACTAAATCCGCATTTTCAATAGCTTGCAAAAAATTTGGCAAATACTGAGGATCATGTGAGAAATCAGCATCCATCTCAAAAGCCGCATCATAGCCGTGAGAGATGGCATATTTGAAGCCCGCAACATAAGCAGTACCGAGACCCAATTTTCCGCTGCGATGGATAACCTGGATGCGTGAATCCTCCTTGTGAAGCTGATCTGCAAGTTCGCCAGTTCCATCTGGCGAATTATCATCAACAATCAAAATATCAGTGTTGGGAGCATACGAAAAGATGCTGCGTAACAGGGGCTGCAGGTTCTCGTATTCATTATAGGTTGGAACAATAATTAACGTCTTCATTAGAACCTCGCGGCGTGGAAATCCTGGTGTTTTCTTTCTATCTAGAACTGAAACACCAGCTCCTTTCTCTTATTCCCTGACAGGGGAAACCTCTTTATTTGGCATGTTTGCAGTTAACCAATGCTCTATTGTGGCGGTAAGAGATAGAGCATAGTAATAATCATGATTACACTTACCATAACGGTCCCAAGCATTGGGCGGTCACGTAGTAGGACCTCCTCAGGACTTCCCCCTTCCATGCGAACATAAACTAAATAGAGATAACGAAACATGCCATAGAGTACAAAGGGTATAGTAATAATCAAGCGCTGATTACCTGTTGGGCCCTCAAATGTATAAAGACTGTAAGCAACGAGCGTACACGTGACAACAATCGTGATCATCTGGTCGAGGAGAGGAAGACTGTATTCTTTGAGTATCTGTCGGTGCTCGCTAGCTTGTTTTTGTAAGAGTATCAGTTCATGTCTGCGTTTACTTAATGCAAGAAAAAGCGATAAAAAACAGGTAACCAGATAAAGCCAAGGTGAAATCATAACAGAGATCACAAGTGCCCCTGCCAGAATGCGGAGCATAAAGCCAATGGCAATCGCAAACACATCAATGAGAACGATATGTTTTAGATGTATGCTATAGAGGACCATGAGTAAGATGTAGGCAACCACAGTGAGAGCAAAGAGTAGAGTAGCTCCCCCATTAATCTTATAGATATCATGAGAGACCGGAATGTTGTATATTGATAGTATGAGGAGACTAGTGCAAAGAAGAAGTAAACATGCTCCAGAGACTGCCCATGAAATAGGTAGACGGCCTGAAGCTAGTGGACGGGAACGCTTCAAAGGATGCTGGCGATCCTTGTCTAGATCAAGTAAATCATTTATAATATAGATAAAACTAGAGGAAAAGCAAAATACTATAAATGCAAATATTGCTCTGGTACATGATATTCTAGAAAAAAGTTGTTGTGCGAAGACAAGTCCAATAAAAAGAGCAAGATTTTTGGTCCATTGTCGTGGTCGCATTGCCACCAGAAGTGCCAGTAGGAGATCTCTGATACTCGTTAGAGACAATGGAACAGTATTTACCTCAGACTTTGAGATAGATGGTTTTTCCTCGATGATCACTGTTTTATTTTTCTGAGTCGTCGTAAAAACCTTCTTTTAACATCATTAATTAATAAATTCGACGTTTAAGGTCTGTAACACTATGAATAGTGATTTTATGCTTATCGGTTGTAATAAACTCCTTATCGGTAAAATATCCCAGAACCTTATTGACGCTTTCTCGTGAGGCTCCAACCATGGCTGCCAAGTCTTGCTGGGTTAAGCGCACATCAATAAGAATACCATTCTCGACTTGGACACCGTGGGTTTGAGCTAATTCCAGTAGCTTTTTGGCTACTCGCCCATAGACATCTAGGACAATCAAATCTTCGACCTGCTGATCTGTTTTACGTAGACGTTCACAAAGGACTTCCATAACTTGAATAGCAATTCTAGGCTTCTTCATAATAACGTTGTGGAAGTCGGCACGCTGCAAGATATAACACTCAACTTTCTCCAATGCAACAGCGTCGGCTGATCGGGGGAGGCCATCCAGCAGAGAAAACTCACCGAAGCATTCTCCTTTACCAAAGACAACCAGAGAAATTTCTTGTCCATCCGGACTAATCAAGCAAATTTTTACTTTGCCTTCTTTAATAATATAGAGTGTTTGGCCGGGGTCATCACGATGGAAGATCACTTCTCCAGAGCGAAATGTACGCTTTTTTGCAACACTTACCAGATCCAAAGCCTCTTCATCGTTAAGACTTTTGAAGATGCTAACCTGTTTAAGATAGATTGCTTCGCTTTCTCGTTCCATCTTTTTTCCTTTTGGCTACTTGCTGATGGCTCGGTAGTTTATATGTTCGAATACCGTTATGATATTATAGCTCATCCCTACATGCAATTGCTAGAACACCCTCCGACGACGAAAGGAGCTGCCACTGTGCAAGGTTTTGTACGGCTTTAGGTAGAGCCTCTTGATCGAGAACACTAATTTGGTGTATTGTATGGGTATGAGAAAGCGCACTAACCTTAACTTAGATAATGAGGATCAAGTAGCAATTGCCCTCATCTGTACTTTAGTCCATACAGTGCCACTATATGCTATAATATCTGAGTGAAAAGATCGGAATTAGCATTTTTATTTCTCTCCAGTTTAAGACGAAAGTAAAAAAAGTAGCACAGGTATGTATTTGCTGTGTTGCTGATAGAGGATACGGAGTATGGCGGAAACTATTACTGCCGATATGATTATTCGCGATGTTGTGACAAAGTACCCTGCAACTGTGAAAGTTTTTCATGGTCATGGTCTTCCTTGCACTGCTTGTGCAGTTGGGGCAAGTGAGAGCGTCTTAGGGGGAGCACGCACACACCGTTTTTCTTCAGAGAAGCTTGAGCTACTGCTCAAAGATTTGAATGCAGCAGCTAATGGCGAACCAATCTCAGTTGCTCCTAAGAAAGCTCCTGTCGGGCGTGGTATTCCTTTGACAATGGCTGGGGGTGCTCCTGACCGCAAAATCAAGCATGTGATTGCGATTATGAGTGGAAAAGGAGGAGTGGGCAAATCTCTAGTGACTGGCTTGCTTGCCGTTTCTCTGCGGCGTCAGGGGTTGCAGGTGGGTATTTTGGATGGTGATATTACTGGCTCAAGTATTGCGCGCATGTTTGGAACACATGATCGGCCTACGAGGGCGAACGAGCGTATGATTGCACCTCCACAGAGCAAGGGCGGCATTCGGGTCATGTCAATGAATATGTTCTTAGAGAATGAAAGTGATCCTGTAGTCTTGCGTGGACCGATGGTTTCTAATGCCCTCAGACAATTCTTTGACGATGTTGATTGGGGTGCACTCGATTTCTTGCTGATAGACTTGCCACCTGGCACGTCTGATGCTCCATTAACTGTGATGCAAGCTCTACCTCTAGATGGAGTGGTCATTGTCTCTTCACCCCAGATGCTGGCGACAATGATCGTTACCAAGTGTGTGAATATGGTACGCCATCTGAAAGGGAGCATTATTGGCATTGTTGAGAATATGTCCTACTTTGAGACTCCCAATGGGGAGCGTTACGAGCTTTTTGGTCCTAGCCGAGGTAGCGAGCTAGTAGGTATCACAGGGGCTCCTCTTCTAGGAACGTTGCCTATTGATCCATCCCTAACCACATTATGTGATACTGGTCGCATCGAAGAATATTATTCTGAAGCGTATGAAGAGCTAGCTGCAAATTTTGTTAATACGCTCAAAATTCAGCGTTAGCGATCTCTAATTGCAAAATAACTTATCAAGAACCCGTCAGAAGCTGGCCCGAGATGAGATTCCAGTCGAGAGACGGGTTTTTGCTGGCGTTTAAACTCCCAAAAAGAAACAAGCCCTAATAGCGAGGGCTTGCTTGTTTTCTCTAAATTAGCTTGTTTATACCTAGATACTCTAGATCTTATAACATTCCTTATGGTAGTAGGTCATACCTGTACCAACTACCTTTACAGGAAAGAGATCGACAAGCCAGATAGCTGCGTTGCAAACTGGACAGATGTGGTTGGTTTGATGATTGACTACTGTGCGGTTTGCCAGCGAAGCACGAGCTGTCTTGGAAAGTTCACCCTTCTTAGGCATGAATAGTATTCCCCTTTCATCTAATACTATCTTTTGAGAATTGTATGCTAAAAGCTTATCAAAAACCCTTAGAATACTGGCGGTTGAGTTTGGTCAGATGAGCTTGTGGCAAGGATGAGCAAACCTCAGCCCATCCCCTAAAAGCCCATTCGGGTCCTTGACTTTGTTCCTAGAGTATACCATAGTGAGGTCTTTGAGTACAGCTCAATTTCTGGTAGGTCCCGAAGGTCATAGATTCATAGCTGTAGATCCTTTAGGTTGATGGGTATAGCAGATTTGGATGGAAAGGCAATTGCTGGTAGTTCCATGGCAGCCATTTGATTGCATTGTACAATTGCTTTTGCCATATACTCCAAGCATGCTGCCCAACCTCTAGATCAAAGTGATAGCGGATATGCAATTGATCAAGCTCATGCATAAATTGTTGTGTATCTGAGTAATATGGCTGGTCCTTAGTAGCTGCGCCAAGAAAGATTTGCAGGTGCCATGCCTGTGGGGTTTGGGTAATGGTGTTAAGTGGGCTATTGAACTGCTGATAAACGACGTTTGAACCCCAGATAGGTCCTTCAGCTTTGTAATAGCCTCCAAGTGAGATCACACTGCCGAAGATATCAGGATGATGGATAGCGATATTCATTGCCCCAAAACCACCCATTGAGAGTCCACCAATCGCGCGATACTGGGCCTTGGGAATTGTTCGGTAGTGTTGGTCAATATACTTGACAAGATCATTGGCAACGAAGTTTTCCATCAATTGATGCTGATCATCGCTATTTCCCCATTCACTACTAACACCTGGACGACCGTTCCCATCAGGGAATACCATAATTAACTCAGAAGCATCTCTTAGTGTGATCAATGTATCTGCGGACTCGGCTGCTTTTCCTCCAATAACCCAGTCAAAATCTTTTCCAGGTGTGCCATGCAGCAAATAGAGTGTGGGATAGGATTTTCCCTTTCCTTCTGGTGTATTATAAGAAGGTGGCAAATACACTAGGAAAGGCCTATACGTGTTATTCAAAGAGGGGCTAATTAAGCTTCCAGAAACAACAGTTCCTGTAGTTACTTTTCCTTCATTATTGCTTAAGACTGGATGAGTATGGATGCCAATATCGGGTGAAAAAATAAAGAGATTGCTTGATTTAGTAGCCAGGATGATAAGTGTTACCACTAGAGCTGCACTAAACCAGCGAGTCATGACGTAGATAGGAGATCTAGTAGAAGGCATTGACTTCGTTGGAGCACTATCTTTTTTTCTCTTAATTTTTTGTCTAAAAGATTGCCAAAAGAAGTGGAGTAACCTATAGGGAGGGTCAAGAACGACCTCGCCCAAAGTATTACCAACTGCTAGCCCAATAAATGCGCTCAGCAGTCCCAACCCCAGAATAATGCTAGAGTTGCCATAGAGAGCTTGTCGATTCAATAACTCGGCATGTCCACCGGGATCCAATCGTGGCTGTATTTGTTGCTGGAAAAACCTGATTAAAAAGTAATAGCAGAAGACTGTGCCAGCACCTATAAAGGCACCGACTTTGCCGCGTGCTAGTGTAGCTCCGATGAGAGCGCAACCAGCGGTCAGGATCAATGCTGCGATAAGCTGAGAACGGAGCGTATCCAGTCCAACGCTGATAACTGTGTTAGTGAGTCCATTGAAGATACTTGATTGGAAGAGAATAATGCCTCCAAGCATAGCAAGGAGCAAGGAGGCCAAAAATTGGAGAACTGGTAAGCTGTGTTTAAGCGATGGACGCTTCTTTAAAGAGAGGTCATTTTCTTCCATATGTTATACACGGTGTGTAGGGACGGTCAATGTCCAGCACTCCTCCTAAAAATAGTTACGTCTATCTGACTCTATCCAAGCCAACGGTCACGGTGCTCTAAGTGTTGCCTATCTGATTATATATTATCAATCCGCCGCGTAAAACCCCTTTCTTGAGATATGGGGAGAGAAGTGGTGTTCTGTTAGACTGCGACGTGATGCCCCCGACTTTTGTTGTGGGGAGTCATCACATCGCTGGATGTGGGAAAACCCTTGTATTCATATGGATAATGGGAGTACTGATCCTTTTTGGGAGGATTAGAAATGTCCAAGTCCGATCCCGTGCAAAATCATCTCGAAAGCGGTTGCTGCAATGACCGGTAAGAAGATCAGACGAAGCGTTTTGTTGCTTAGATGTACAAGTAAACGCGCTCCAACCAGTGCACCGATTAAGACTCCAAGAGCGACAGGTGCAGCAATCAGTGGAGAGATATCGCCGCGT
Organism: uncultured Ktedonobacterales bacterium; assembly: GCA_966427955.1. Classification (GTDB taxonomy): domain Bacteria; phylum Chloroflexota; class Ktedonobacteria; order Ktedonobacterales; family Ktedonobacteraceae; genus DASYAN01. The sequence continues at coordinate 1,700 of CBJMBI010000122.1, read as the reverse complement.
GAGAAGTAGATGCCTGCACTAGCAGCAGCCGTGACCCCAATCATCAGGTTACTTGTCGTTGTTGAAACTTTCAGGGGGAGACGCATCAATGTATCGAGTGCCAAGACCTTAAATGCGCCGCTTCCGATGCCAAGTAATCCTGAAATCAGTCCTGCAACATACATCATTCCTAGCCCAAATGGTGTACGTGTGACTTGGTATGGGACATCTCGTCCTAGGCGATGATCTGGATAAGAGCTTGAGAGGCGCAGCCATTTAGCCCACCGATCATCCTTCACTCCTTGAGGCAACTCTTCTCCCATTTTGAATACCAGTGGCGCTGCAGAAATGAGGAGCACAATACCGAAAATCACAGAAAGTAAGTTGGGGGCCAGCAAACTTGCTAGGAATGCGCCGCTGATGGCTCCAATCGTAGTTCCTAACTCTAGAAACATACCGACCCGCACATTGGTCAGGTGGTCACGGACATAGGCTGCTGCTGCACCGCTTGATGTAGCAATGACAGAGATAATACTTGCTCCAATAGCAAGCGAGATAGGCAATCCGAAAACTAACGTTAGAAGAGGGACAATTAATACACCACCTCCGAGCCCAACAAGTGAGCCAAGGATTCCTGCTGCTATAGATCCTGCAAAAATAAGCAGAAATGCACTTAATGAAAAATGAGGTAAGATTTGTTCGCTAGAATGTATAGTTGTTGCGTCGCTTTGTCCAAGAAACAGACTAAGCAGAAGAATAGCTAGTACAATGAACGTAATGATGACAAATTTTCGGTCTCGTTCTAAGGCAAATGCTACCATCGAAGTGGCTACTCGTATCACGGGAGTGGCCATCAGTAGCAAAAGTCCCAACATGATTACTGCTTGTGGCTGCCATGCAAGTAATCCCTCTTCAACCTGGTTCAAAGTTTGTGGAAAAAGAAAGGTTCTCTGAAAAGAAAATCCTGCTGGACTCAGTATAGCAAGGAGTAAGCCAAATAAAATAATAGTTGTGCTAAGGAGAACTCCTCCTTGCAGAATCCAGCCAATGAGATCTGCCATTGTTGGCTGGTGCTTGGTTGGTCGTAGGGCGATAGGTTGTGCTGATGATGGATCGATAGATAGAATATTTCTAGTTTCATGTTGTGTTAACATAATAGAAATTGACCTTTCCTCTAAAAGAGCATGCTCTATCATGCTGATGAGCACTTGACTGATCTTACGATCATGCGGGTAAAAACATTGCTACTGGAGGTGGCACCAAAAACTGACCTATGGCCTTAGTGATGAGGTTGGAAGTAAAGAAAGAAGTTTCTAAGTGTGGCACGAATAATTCACTATTCTTTGATGTACCAACCTCACATATCTCCAAGACATATCAATAGTATAGCCTATTTTTCTATATTAGTCCAATTCATATATTAAATCATTATTATAACTAATAATAATGATTTAATCTGGTTTAGGGTGTGTCGGAGAACGTCAGTGTGACAATCATGCCATCTTTGGCGGCACGCGTGTTTGCAAAGACGCGACGTGCCATTTTTTCTGCCTGTGAAGTATTATTGATCTTCGGACTAAAGTGAGTCAGAACCAGGGCATGGGCTCCAGCAGCCTGAGCGATGCCAGCGGCTTCCTCCGCAATCATATGTGCATTGGCACGTGCCAGGGGGAGATCAGTAACGTCGTCATACATACTCTCGCAGATGAGTAGATCCACAT
>CBJMBI010000121.1:0-9393 GCA_966427955.1 uncultured Ktedonobacterales bacterium | reverse complement strand
GTGGCATCAAGCTTGTCGTCGGTAGAGCGTTTCTAAAATAGCCGCTATTTCCTGACGCACAAGTTCGTTCTTAGCCATTTCCGCTTGCACTTTTTCCCAGCCGTGAATAATCGTCGTATGATCGCGTCCACCCAAAGCAATACCTATCTGGAGCAACGAAGTGCTCGTCTCTTGACGCATGAGATACATGGCAACCTGACGTGGCCAGGCAATATCGCGACCTCGGTGTTTCCCTCGCAGGAGTTCAATATCAACATTATAGTAACGGCAAACCCCCTCTAGCACTTCATTGGCCGTTAATGTTGACGCTGGTTTGGTCTCATAGATATGCTTGAGAGCTTGGGCTGCTAGCGCCGTCGTCACTGGCGCATCATGGAGAGTCGCATAGGCAATAACTCGATTAAGGGCTCCCTCAAGCTCACGCACACTACTGCACGGTGGGCGTGCAATATATTCGATAACCCCAGCAGGAATAGTGAAGCGGAGAGAATCAGCTTTAGACCGGAGAATAGCAAGGCGATGCTCATATTCCGGTGCTTGAACGTCGGCCAGCAAGCCCCACTCGAAGCGGGAACGTAGGCGATCTTGCAAGCTATTTATCGCCTTAGGTGGCCGATCGCTAGTGACGACTATCTGTTTGCAAGCATTATGCAAGCTGTTGAACGTATGAAAAAATTCCTCTTCGGTTGACTCTTTGCCTGCAATGAATTGGATATCATCGACAAGTAGAATGTCAATCTGGCGATATTTTGCCCGGAACTCCTCAGTCTTCTGGAAACGAATTGCATTGATGATTTCGTTTGTAAATTTTTCAGAAGTTGTATAAAGCACATACAATCCAGCCTTCTCACCAGCATGCCCAATAGCGTGCATCAGGTGTGTCTTGCCCAGACCTACACCTCCATAGAGGAAAAGAGGGTTATACATACGCCCAGGGTTTTCTGAAACGGCTAATGAGGCTGCATGTGCCAATTGGTTTGATCTACCTACGATAAAGCTATCAAATGTATAGCGTGGATTCAGTGATCCTTCCATGCTCGTCGTCCCATGCGAAGACGGAAAAGTGGTTTCTTGCACAGGCTCCCTCACAAAGAGAGATGGTTTGGAAGGCTGAGATGACATGGGCAATTTCATAGGTGCAAAGATATGCTGTTGTGGCGGTTCGTTCTTTGGGCTGCGATAGACGTTAGCTTGCGCTGCCATCGGTGCTAGTGAATTGGCAGCAGTTGTCACTGTTTGCATTGTATCTAGATTACGCTTGCCACGTAGATTTGGCGCCGGACGCTCTTTCACCGATCGATAAGAGCGTCCTGGTGTATCAAATATACCCTGTGACTGTGAGGAAGTAGTTGGCTCTGATTGGTCTTTGGCAATCTCAAAGTGGACGTCAATGATGGTTCCGGTAATCTCAGCGAGAATGGAACGGATTGAATCACGGAAGCGACCTTCTAATTGCGTTTGGGAAAACGGCGTAGCGACACGGACAGTAAGCACTCCATCCTGAAAGGAGAGCCCTGTCGTACCTTGAAACCAGGTGGTAAAGACCGCAGGTGTGACCCTCGGTTGTATTCGTTCTAAAGTGGCTTGCCAGATTTGTTTTGCATTCACAGGCCGCACCCCTTTGGGAATTAGTTTGTACTAGTTCACCAGTCAATCAGTCAAAGATACTACTGAATCCAATAACAAATCTGTGTATGGATTCACTTAGGAAGGCCAGTGTTTAGGCTACAGAATATACCCCTGGCTTGATTTTCGTGTTGGCAGGCTGTAATCGTAGCACTTATTTAAAACGCTGTAAAGTCCTCTCGATTGGACTATTGGGCCAAATGAAAACTCGTTTGTAGGCCTATCACTCACTATGATGTATACTAGTTGAGGAGGACGGTTTGTTTTCTTCGATGTGGTGAGGATTTTCTCTGTACAATAGCCTGTCGAGGTTCTTGTGTTAAGATTTATTAGAGGCATCGTTTGACGTCCAAGGAGCAATTTTTCATGCCTATTAGATGTAGGTCTCCCTTTGGATATATATTTCAGTTGATGAGCAAATATATGTGCAGTTCTCTATTGGCTAGATGGTCTTGGGGATCTCTTGCCATGTTGCTGGTAAGCGGCTTGCTAGCTGGTTGTTTAGGGTTCGGCGGAAATACATCAGGGACAGACTCAGCAGACCCAGTTGCACTCTCTAAACTGCCCTGGTGCAACAATAAGCCAGATCAAACCTTTATGAATGATGCCCCACAAGCAACAAGTTCATCATCTAATACATCAACAGGGTCAGCTAATGAAACCCCAGTGGCCATTAGTTGGAATGTCTTGAAGGCAAATCTTGGGTTCACCCTTTTCTTGCCTGCAACGTTGCCTGATGGCTCTTGCCTGTTGAAACCATTTGGTTGGGTGCATAATGCCTCTTCTCATAATAGCTTTATTATTACCTATATGTTGCCTGATCGAAATTCTCTAACAATCGCTCAAACTCTGCAAACTGGGCCCAATATACCTTTTCAGTGCTTTGTATCTCCAGACCCTTCGGCAATGAAGGGAGGGACACCTACAGTTGTATCCGACAAAAGGCTAGCCCCTATACAGCTTTGCAGCGGAGTACGAGATAAAACTAATATTACTTTCTCTGCGCGTTGGACACCTAAGCAGATGCAACAGTTCTTTAATGGCTTACAACCAGATGTCGACTGGATGCCGGCTCGATAGCTATCTTAGCCTTCCTAGTTCTGTATACACTCGACGCTCGACTTTGACTTCTGGTATAATAGACAAGATTTTTGAATGTATGTATAATTTCAAGCCATACGTACAGACACATGGGAGGAACTTTTTCATGGACAAGTGTCCCGTTTGTGGGGCTGATACTCGTCAAGGAGATAATTACTGTTTAAATTGCGGACAGCGCCTATTTCCATCTACTCCACCAATTGGTGATCCCACACTTGCTGCTGCAGATGAGTGGAGTGGGATTGGTAGCTCATCTCCCAGCGGGTGGCCTCTTGATCCAGGTGTCCAAGCTGTTGCTGCCCCTGAGGCATCCATGCAACGTGATGCCACTGTCGCTCCTACTGCACAAGCAATATTAGATAAACTCGAGCCCGCCGCACGGTTCATCTTACACTCTGATACTGGTGAGGTCTTGCAGGAGTATCCACTAGATAAGCCCGAGATTGTTATTGGCCGCGCGCCAACCAGCGATATCCTCTTATCCAAGGATAAATTAACATCACGCCGCCATGCTCATGTACGCTACGAGAATGGTAGATATTTATTGCTAGACGAACACAGTGCTAATGGGACATTTGTTAATGGAGAGCAAATTGAGGAAGGTGTTCCCTATGTCCTACACGATGGTGATCATGTGGGCATTGGTGAACACGAACTCGTCTTCCGTATCTATAACTCTCCCACCCCTGCTGTGGAGGATCTTCCGACGATTGCTGTAAATTATGAACCTCCTAAGGAAATAACATATCGTACGCGTGATGATGCTTTAGCTACTATACCCAGCAGTGATGAATTTGGCACCCTCCCAAGTGAAGAGAGCAACGCACTTATTATGGGACAATTAGAACAGCAGATGTCTGTTAGCCCTCCGTTGACACCTCTTCCAGATCCTGAGCCAGTCACTAGAGAGCCTGAGCCAGTCACTAGAGAGCCTGAGCCAGTCATCAGAGAGCCCGAGCCAGTCATCAGAGAGCCCGAGCCAGTCATCAGAGCTGAGCCAGTCATCAGAGCTGAGCCAGTAGCTAGTACTCCTGTTGTGAATCTAGAAAAGGCTGCTACGCCCCTACCACCAATTTCGGCTGATCTAGCCAAGGTTGACACAACAAATATAACCTTTAATCGCTTTGCCAGCTTAACCCAACCAACACTGCCTGATATGGGCGCATTTATGGCTGCCCTCTCAGCATTGGACGGTCAGGTGATGGCATTACAAGAGCAATTAAACGCTACCCAAGAAGCTATGCGTCACCATGATACTGAAGTTGCACAGATTGCTAGTCAACTGCGTGCCGGTATACATCGTGTTGCAGAGCGTATGGATAATACGATAGCCGACGTAGCCCGCAGCCGCGAGGCGCTTGCTTGGGCTGAATTATTGCAATTGATGGAAGACGTCATGACCAACCCACGTGACATTGAATATGTTACAAAGCTGGCTCGCAAAGCGCGTGAACTTAATAAAGTCTTCCAAATTCACCAAAATGTTCTCAATACTATGGCTGAATGTAATAGTCTATTGCGTAGCATGATTGGTGACGATAACTATTAAAGAAGAACAATATATACCTGGGCGACCAACTGGTCGCCCGAGTTGCTTATGGTCGCCTGAAAGGTCGGCTATGGGTATGGGGTATGTATCAGTGGAATTGGTATGGTCAAGTCCAAACAAGTAGATGCAATTATTATTGGTGCAGGGCTAGGTGGTCTGCTCACAGCGGTACAGCTTCTCAAGCTGGGAAAACATGTGATCGTACTTGAACGCTTATCCAGAAGTGGAGGGCGTTTTACCGCGAAAAACTTTCGGGGTGTACAAGTCAGTACAGGTGCAGTTCATATGGTACCCTTTGGCAGTAGTGGCGTGCTTTCCCAAATGCTTCGTTACCTCCAGGTCCCCCATCGTTTTTTTGATGCTGACGTTTTTGGTTCCTTTCATGTACATGGAAGGCAGTATCATGCTCGTGGAATCTTAGGTGTCTTCAAATTCCTGAGCCTCTACCAAATATTTTGGTTTTTGCGTATTGGGTATTTGATGTTCTTTTGTCATCTACCACAACACGAGCATAATCTACCCTTCGATCGCTGGCTAGAGCGCCATATTCCAATCAAAGGCAACTCACAACTTATTTCTTTCTTTCAAAGTATTTCACGTTTCGCACTGAGCCTTGAACTTAGCCAGATCAGTACTGGAGAGGTTATTCGCATCACCAAGAATATGCTACGTTACGGGGCTCCCGCTATTGTCCAAGGCGGTTGCGCCGAACTTACTAGACAATTAGAAGAAACTATCAAGAGTCTGGGTGGAGAAATACAACTTGGTTGTGAGGTCGTGCAGATCCTGCAAGAAGATGGACAGGTAACGGGTGTACACGTCTCTCATAAAGACAATGGTGAAGAAGAGTTGTTCGTTGCTCCTCTAGTGGTAAGCGATATTGGTCCGCGAGCAACTTCAGCTTTACTTGAGAATCAGCGTGTCACTCAAGCTGACATACTTTCAAAAGCACATGGACAAATCGACCAGCTACATGCTGAGGATTCATTGCCATCAGCTAAATCTGTCATTGATCCTCCTTTGGCATCAGAAGCAATTGGGCTCAAAGTACATATACTCAGTGATATCTCGCTCATTCCCCACAAAGGCATCATGTATTGTCTTGACACCAAACGCATCGCTGGCATAGTGCAACCAACTAATAGTGATCCTAGTCTGGCACCTGACGGCAAACACTTACTGATCAGCCACCAAGTCATCCAAAGCAATAATATCGAGGAAGAGCGAGCACTGGCTCTAGCAGACTTGCGTATGCTTTTTGGAGAAACCTTTGATACCCACTGCAAAATACTTACAATGGGAACCTATCGTGGCCAATGGCCTGTCAATCGCCTTGCCCAAGGAACCGATACGACCACACAAACTTGTGTACAGGGATTGTTTCTTGTTGGTGATGCTGTCAAGCCGTCGGGCTACTTGATGGTAGAAGGCGTAGCTCAGAGTGTGAATTGTTTCCTAGACAAGCTTTCCCAAAATGACCAGCAACCAAAGATGTGGCAAGCCAAGCATGCGGCGGCACTCCCTTCACGTCTTAACGCCCTCTGCTGGCTCTGGAAAGCTCCTGGGAACTCTCGAAAACTGTAAGGAGATCCTATCTATGTTTGTTCTAGAAAATCGAGAAACACTTCAAGCTCCTCACTACCTAATCACAGGCGGGAAACCGCTACGTGGTGAAGTTACTATTAGTGGAGCAAAAAATGCTGTCACCAAAATGGTTATGGCATCTCTGCTCACTACTGACCCATGTATATTGCGTAATGTACCCTTGCTTGGTGACCTCTACCTCACAATCAAGCTCTGTGAGGGATTAGGTTCATATACACGCTTGGATGGAAATACTCTTTCGGTGCACACAGCTCAGATCAGCGAAACGACACTTTCAAGTGCAATTGGTGGCTTGAATCGCATAGGTGTACTAACGATTGGTCCACTGCTGCATCGTTGTGGTGAAGTAACTATTCCAAAGCCAGGAGGGGACCGCATTGGGCCACGCCCTATCGATTTTCATCTCCATGGACTCCGACAAATGGGGGCAAAAATTGTTGAGCGAAACGACCATTATTATTGCTCCGCTCCCAAACCATTACAGGGCACAACTATCAAGCTGCCATTTCCTAGCGTTATGGCAACAGAAAACTTTCTCATCACTGCCTCTTTAGCCCGTGGCGTTACGGTCATTGAAAATGCGGCCATAGAGCCGGAGATCATCGACCTGATCAAATTCTTGCAGAAAATGGGAGCTATCATCGAGCTCAAGGTCGATAGGCGTATTGTGATTGAAAGTGTAGATCGCTTGCATGGAGCTCAACATACACTCCTGAGTGATCGCATGGAAGCTGCATCGCTGGCTGTAGCAGCTTATCTTACTAAAGGTGATATCTACCTGCGTCGTGCCCAGCAAGATACGCTTTTAACCTTTCTGAATACTCTCTCTAAAATGAAGCTTGACTTTGAAGTTGATGATGATGGCATACGCTTTATTGGAAAAGACGAGCCTCCACCAGCACTTGCTCTGGAAACAGACGTCCATCCTGGATTTATGACTGACTGGCAACAGCCCTTTACTATCCTCCTCACTCAGGCTCAAGGAATGTCAGTTATACATGAAACCATCTATGAGGATCGCTTCGGCTATACAACTGCACTCCAGAGGATGGGAGCCCATGTCGGCCTCTATACAAAGTGTCTGGGAGAAGTCCCATGTCGCTTCCGCGAGAAACAGCATTTACATAGCTGCGTAGTACGCGGCCCAACACCGCTCACAGCCACACAGCTTATTATTCCCGATATTCGCGCAGGCTGCTCCTATATTCTTGCTGCCTTATGCGCTGAAGGAACCTCTAAAGTCTATGGTATTGAGCATATTGAGCGTGGCTATGAGAAGCTTGACGCCAAGTTGCGCTCTCTGGGTGCCCAAATCGAGCGCGTTAATGCCTGAGATTGAAAGACACTCAAAGCCTTACGTGCTTTGAGAAAACCTAACCAGAAGCCCAGGCAACTGGACTGAGAGCCCTGGCTTCCGGTTAGCTCGTGTCGCGCCAGAAGCCCCCTTGCTTTAACAAGTTAGATGAGCTTGCTTAGGAAACGTCCTTATCTTCTAGTCGCTTCGGGGCAGTAGCAATTGCTGAGTACATCATGTACTGATCGGAGCTAGGTAGCTTTCGGAGAAACTCCACATTTTCGAAGCCAGCTTGTTTCAGTTCAATCTCAAGTTGCTTTTGGGACATAGGATATTTGTTGTATATGCCATCTGGCCCATGTTGCTTAAAGGTATTATATTCAACTATCAGGAGTTTTCCATCATCTTTAAGCATAGATTTCATTTGTTTCATGAGTTCCACTCTCTCGTCAGGAGCATAGTAGTGGCCATTATTCGCCCACAAAATGCCGCTTACATCAGTATTTTCATGAGTTTCTTTGAATTTTTTAAGAAAATCGCCTTTAGTATAATCCTCTTTAATTGCATCAATCTTTCCTTTAGATTGAGGAACGCCATCTACAAGCTTACCAACATTATCTTGCAGATGTTTAAAAGCAGCATTATCTCTCTCTACAGCATAAACCTTCATATCAGGATGATCCCAGCCTACAAGCTTCCCCAGAACATGAGGGATAAAGTTTCCTCCTCCCGCACCCAGATCGATATAAGTTCCCGGCTTTAGGTCTGTCTGTTTGAAGAAACGGTAAAGTTCTTTATTAGGAATTTTACCTGTCAATCTCCTAAATATGCGTTCGGGGTGTCCTTTCGCAAGTTCTTTCCATGCAGCAGTTGCTCGATCAGCATAAATCTTCTTCAGCTTAGATGCTTCCCAGCGGCCAGGGATATAGGCCGGAATTGATTCATTGTCTACCCACTCTAGTCTACCCTGTAATTCTCTTCTTCCCTGTATAGCATTGAGATAGAGTTCTCCCTTCCTACCACTACCTGCTCTCCTTTGACTACTTTCCGGCCTCTGCCTACTACCTGCATCACTTGTTATATCATCATTTCCTCTTGAAGACTCACCAATACTTTTTGTTTTCTTTTCTTCTGAATAACTATCACGATCCCCATAAGATGCAGGCTGCCTCAAAGTGGACGGTTCCAATCCCTGTCTTGTGGCAAAATCTTTTGGTGTTCCTGTACCTTCTGATTGACCTTTTGGAGTCTTTCTCTCCCTACTATCATTACTAGAACGTTCCAATATACAGCCCCCCGATGCTATTAACTGGTTTTTAAGACAAACACGACTAACCACTATCAAGAATACCCAACAAAAGAAGCTTTTTCAAGAGACAAAGTGACATTTCGGGCTCCAAAAAATGTCATTGTTCCCAAGATCGGACATCTCAAAGTCAGGGAGAACAGTCCCAGGAAGGTTAGGACCTACACAATTAAGCGGGAAGGCAACGGAACCCACATGAAATAGTCTCTCAGGGTACATTCCGAGAGACTATTTCATAAAGCTCCAGTTGAACACGGTGTGGGGAGTTATCACCCTAATACGCTTGATTTTGCTTCACGTACCTGCTCTGGGGTCAATATTCTAAAGAGGATCACTAGATTTTCCAGATCGTACTCCAGACCAATTGCATGCAATTCTTGCCGGATACGTCCCAGCGCACTGATCTGCGTCCTCGTGATCAGACCATAGCCAACAAGACTAGCGGCTAAGAGCTGGTCCGGAGTAAGCAACTTGAACATCAGCAGAATTTCGCCAAGCTGATAATTCATGTCCACTCCACGCAACATGCGCTGAATATTTTGCGCAACTTCTAGACGATCTTGTGGCACAAGGTGACCATCTAGCAATACATTGCCAAGCGAGCGTGTTGCTCGACCTTGGTGCACTTGTGGCTGAATTGCCTGTTCTTGCTGGTTAGATGGTGTTGTTACCGCAGGAAGGCTCTGTAAAATATCGAGAATGACAGCATTGCGAGTATCTATACCTTCATCAATGTCTTTACCCAAAATTTGGTAAACAGACTCCTGTACATGTTCAGGTCTTGGAACCGCCTCCAATTCCTTCGAAATGTTGAAAGAGTCTTGTGAATAATCCGATTGCCGAGATGCCTCACTAACCTCTTGCTGTACACGGCCAGATTGCCGATACGGCTCTGTCATCTCCGCTTTCTGT
>CBJMBI010000120.1:0-9398 GCA_966427955.1 uncultured Ktedonobacterales bacterium | reverse complement strand
GTTACTCAATGAGGAGAAGGACAGTCCAAAAAGCAGGCATGTTCTACCAATTACATACCTACTATGACTAGGGCCAGCGTCCATAGTCCCTCACCTCCTTTGTCCACAAAGTTAGCGTGTTTCTCAGCAGACGACACCTTCAATAGTGTCTACAACCATTGCTGGGACACAGGCACAACTGTGGCAACTATTGAGACATACAAAAAGATTTCTTAGATGTAGTATAGCATGGGAGTGCTAGATCTTACAAGGAATGGAGGGTAGTTTTACCTATGTTGACAAATTGAGGATGAGACAGATGCTCCTGTTGATGAGGAACTTCTCGGAGTAAACCAAATGTGTTTTAATGTTGGCAAGCCATCCTACTCAAAATTCAAAATTGTCCCTCTTTCCTCCTAGAATAGTGTGAAATTTTCCAGTTATACTGTTTATCAAGTAAGTATTCCCCATGGAATTTCTCCATGGGCTTTTGTACAGGAGCCGAATGGAATGGACCTGCTTACAGTCGATTCCTGTTGGCTCCATCCAAGCCAACAGTTGTTGCAAATTTACAGGGCTTGAGCATGATGCTCTAAAACTAAATTTGAATCATCAGTTGGCGGTACCTGAAATATATGTGCTAGTGCTTTTATCTATGGGGACAATTTACCATAGAACCTCTAAAACACTCTTCAACTGTTCAAGTAGTATGATGGGAAGTATCGCATAGGTGTCAATAAACAAATAGCCGTGAGGTAATACAAACATATAAATGTTTTGTTATCAAGAACCCTCGTGCGGTCACTTCCAAGCAAGGACGCGCTATGTATCCCCAGACAATTTTCGTCAGGGATCTTCTGGCGCGGAGAAAGGTTAGCAAGATGACGTTAAGCACTGCTTATCATGCAAGTAAGCGAAGATGTTTTTCATCCATTGTCATGGCTGTAGTCAGTATTCTCATGCCAATCGCAACTTTTGTAGGGATCAATCCTGTCACTGTATATGGCGCTTCATCACAGGTAAAAGGATCGTCAAGTGTCCCCCTTATAGATGGGACACCTGGCCTCAGCCCTACAAGCACACAGGTGAATACGCTTCCTAGCTTCACTAACACGTCACAGCAGACTATTAGTGGAATTACCTTAGCTGTGTTTTATAAGCGTCCTGATGGTTTCATGCCTAGTGGTCAAGCTTGCACGAATCCGGTCCTTTCTTTTACTCCGTCTAATAGTGTTAAGAACCCTAATCAGTCGTGCCCCTGGTTTACCTGCAACTACGTGAGTTGGTCCCCTCAGGGGCAAGGTGAATGTTCATCGGTGGGAGTGTCAGATCAGCAGTTAAAGCAGGCAACGAATGCGGCGTCTCTACCAAAGACGACAGCTTGGTCCCAATTTGAGCCAGTATCATCATCATCTGATACCGGAGCTGATGCTTATATGTTATTAAAGTTTCCTAATGCATCACTGACACCTGGAGACAAGTTTGAGCTTAATGGTTGCATTTACTACGATAACTGGCCCCGTTTCTCCGACCAGAAAGCAATAGATGCTTTAGCAGTCTACTCTGGAGATAATACGCTCCTCCGGGTCTGGGGAACATTGCCCCAGGGTATGGATGCCCAAACATTGGCAAAGAATAGCCTAAAAGGGAATACTGCAGGAGGGACAGGAGCATCAACAGGGTGGATGCCGCCATCTAACGCGTAGTGAAATAAGGGCTGATCCCAATATCCTATCGACAGGATATTCAAATAATCTTACCGATGAGACTATGTGGGGAGAAGCTTTTTGAAGGATATGCTCCTTTGCTCCTCTCCCCACATGTCGTACTCTACACAGGTATATCAGTGTGGCTGTCTCTTACCGGCTTAAATTTCTGTTATTGCCTAATATTCAAACTTTTGCTACTTCTATTATATGATTTTCGTGCTATTGATTGTGCGTCTTGTTTATATTTTTCCAGCTGTTGCAAGGCATCGTTTACACTCAGGGATCTGCGTTGTCGCTCTAAAGGCGGAGCGTTTGTCAGATCTAGATTTTCCCATAATTCCATTACCTTCTCCCATTTTTGCTGACTAATTGGTCTTTGTCTCAGCTCCTCAGGTTCTGAGTGGGAGTCTCTCCCGTTGGTTTGCTGATCTACCTGTTGGTTTCTCTGACCTTCTGGACCACTGAGTCCAAAAATATTTATACCGCGCAGTTCTGCTTGTTGTCTTAGTTGACTTTCTGGACTTGTTAATTGATGTCTCTGGGCTTCAGGTGTAGGAATAATCTCCTGATGAGGTAACGATCTTGGCTGCTGATCCCGTATTTCTTGTCCTTCGCTTTGGTGTTGTCTATCTAAATGGTTAAATGATTGACTTCTTCTATCAGATGTACTACCCACAATAAAATCCTTTCATAGCTAATAGAACAGTGAAGCTAGAGAGTATTCAATGTCGAAAATCTTTCTACTTTTACTCTACCTCACCAAGTCTACCTAATGAAAAAGCATTTTCTTAGTGGGAAAGAGGGACAATTCCCAGGATAGAAGAAACGCCTTAGGAAGAAAACTTTTTCCTCATAGCTCAAAAAGCTGTGATTAATGAAATACCCATGATGCCACTAGCTATTTACCACGAAGAAGCGATATAGTAATTGCAGTATCCTCAAAGCGGATTGTGAGAGTGTGCAGATTTTGAGCCTCACACGGTATCTCTATGTGGGGAGAAGTATGCATAGATAAACCGAATGGGCCAATTAATTATGAACTAGGGAGAGAGATATTGTATGGTTTCTATTAGTGGAGGATTGCTGGCACTTATCATTTTTCTGGGCCTTTGTGCCTGTGGGCTGGCGCTATTTGGTATTTCTAATATTCGCTCAGGCTTGCGTGGAGGTTCGCGGGAAAATGTTATGAACGTGACGGCTGTTTGGCATAAACAACCGAAAGTCTTATTTGGTATTAATAACATTGTTTTTTCTTTAATACTCTTTCTTTTACTACTACTTGTCTTACTGGCAAGCCAGACAGCTCGCTACATTGTGATTGGATTGATAGTCTTCACACTTGTTGTGAGCATTGTACTAGTTGTCTTCACTATGAAAGCAGCAATTGGTGCGCTACAGCATTTGCCGCACCAGCAAAGTCACCATGAAGATGAACAAGGATAGGGAAAAGATATGACTAGTGATCGGATATTGCATGTGAATATCCCTACCCCATCAGGATATCTGGAAGGGATTCTTAAAGCGGTGGAAGAGGTCTCACAACCAAGCTATGTTGGACTTGTCTGCCACCCACATCCACTCTACGGTGGTACTATGCATAATAAAGTCGTTTTTAAGACGGCCCAGGTGCTTCAGATGCTTAACATCCCCACATTACGCTTCAATTTTCGTGGGGTAGGACATAGCACAGGTACTTATGATGAAGGGCGTGGTGAGATGGATGATGTACGTTATGCGTTGGAGTTTCTCAGTCGACGTTACCCTGGAATTCCTGTGCTAATTGCTGGCTTCTCCTTTGGCTCTTGGGTTGGACTGCGTGTCGCTGCCGCGGATGATCGTGTACAGGCCATGATCGGACTTGGGGTGCCTGCTCGCTCATTTGATGGGAATACCCTGCAAGGCTGCCATAAGCCTAAGCTATTTATCCACGGTTCAGAAGACGATATCGCTCCCTATGCCCAGGCAGAGCAATGGTTTGAACAGGTTCCTGCACCCAAAAGTATGATCGTGGTCCAGGAAGCGGATCACTTTTTCCAGAATCGCCTGGAGGAGTTGCAGCGCATTATTATCGAATTTGTGCGTTCGCTTGATGGCACAAAGTATGTTACGTAGTTGAAGAGAATATGCCAGCTATGGGTGGGATTGTCAAACAAGAGCGAGACGCCAGAGAAACTCCCCAGCGACAATATCGGGCAATCGAATACGAGGTCCTCCTAGCTCGTATGCCGTATCTGCCTCAATCATCATGGGCTGAGAGGAAAATGTTATCTCGGTGCTTCCTTCCGCTAAAGCAGGGTAGCATGTCATGGTGAGTTGTTCCTTACAGCTGTGGGGAGATGCTGTACCCGAACTCATTTGTTGCCATGATGTCAGATAGTGATAGCCAACACTATCAACGGCTCGTTCAAATCCTTCCCAAGAGTACACTGTGGCAGGATGAGGATAAGGTGGATTGTGCAAGAGTTTCTTGGGGAAGAATGTGAGTTCTGCTTTTACTAACAATCCTGCTGCTTTCACTATCACATGCTCAATTTTGATGGTCACAAAAGGGGAGGGACGAAAAGATTTGTTCACGCTGATGGTGCGCAGTTCTGGCTGGCTTGCTAATGATGCAGACCTACAGAAGCGATTCAGCAGGTGAGACAAAACAAACTGCCTCATAAAGACGGCACGTGCGTTTTCCAGCCACCAGAGGGGATCACTTCCTAGTGGTAAATTCATTAGGTCCATGAAAAATTGATCACGCTCATGATGCATCTGAAAGGATGAAGAGAGAGTTGTATCTCTATTGCGTAGTAATTGCGTTTGATGAAACAAATGTCTTAATAATTCCTCTGTGTTATCGTACTCCTCTACCATCTTCAATTGATGAAATGGTAAGTCTGCTTCTGGGAGATTGAGGAGGCCGCCTAACAGTTGATGGTGATACTCACTTATCTCTTCCCGTGATGACTTCGCAAGAGAGTGGCATGAATGACTGATCTCTTGTAAAGCGAGGCGTAACGCTATGGTAGAGGCCCTCCTCTTGGCCTTTGTGTGTAACCAGACAAGCACGTCCATATCCTTGGGAAGGCGTAAAAGGTCGCGTAGCAAGCGCTGATCTGTCTTAGCCGTTATCTGGGGGAGAGAAGTATTGGGTGGAAGGTGGCGGAGTGCACGTAATCGCTCAAGCAACCTTTGATCCCGAGCCAATCGTGGTATTTGCTGCATAAAGATTCTCCTTTTCTCGCTGCATGGAAAATGCTCTCATTGTGATATTCTATTCTCTTTGTACTTCTGAGTGCAAACAGACATCAGGAGAATTTCTAGAGCCATTGCTATCTTTTAAACGGCTTGCAGAACGCGTCCACCTGCCCAGTTCTGAGAAGCCCCCTTATTTGAGGATGACTGCCCGCCTGCGTTAGCAAATCTAGACGAGATTGCCCAGAGGCTAGCATTCGGCAATTTGTCAGTCGGCAAAAAAAAATGCTACAATAAAACTGTCCCTTTGGATGCTAGACATCACGGGTACGTCGCGATTGAGCGAATTATGCCGCGATCTAGCAGACTATGCTATTATCCTCTTTTAAATCATAGCCCAACCAGGAAGCAGAAATTGTGACTTCACATCAAATAGTGGTACGAGCAGTTGGTAAACAGCATGATGTGCATGCTAACCAGCTTATTCGTGAGATATTACAACTACCCAAAAAGCATCTACCATCGCTTACTAGTATTTCTGAAGACAGCTCATCTGAGCTTATCCTTCACACAGCTCAGCTCTATCGCCTTAGCGGGAATCTCTCTCTCTCCCAGATAGAACGACTCACACGGGAGTTATTGGTTGATCCAGTAGTGCAGGAAGCTGTAATAACGTCAAGCGGTGGAGCGAACTCAACAGTAGAACAGACGTCGACAGGTCACATTGTCGATGTTTTCTTTCATGCTGGGGTTACCGATACGCTTGCAGAGAGCGTGCAGGCTGGAGCTCAGATGCTTGGCATGAGTGGGCTGGAACATGTCGAGACTGGACGACGGTACATTCTCGATAGTCGTTTGAGTGAAGATGATGCTCATTCTATTGCTCAGGCTCTGTTGTACAATCCTGTTATTCAAGATTATATTGTCTACCCGGCAGGGAGAAAGGAATCCAGCGGACGCGAAGTATTGATAGTCAACCGGGGTCCCTCCAATGCAGGCAATGAATTGCCAAGTAATTCAATTCCTATTTCGGGTATGACAGATGAGCAGTTGCTTGAGGTGAGTAAAGCCGGTCTGCTCTCACTGGATCTGGAGGAGATGCGCGCTATCCAGCGGCATTACAGGTCTCAGGGACGCGAACCTACCGATGTTGAATTGGAGACTCTAGCTCAAACGTGGTCAGAGCATTGCTCACATAAGACCTTCAAGGCTGTCATCAACTACCAAGAAGTAGACGAGAAAGGCCAGATCATTGAAGATGAGACTATTGATGGCCTGCTGAAACGCTATATTATGCGTGCAACAGAACAGATTAGACCATCATGGCTAGTTTCTGCATTCAGTGATAATGCAGGTATTATCCGCTTAACCGATAGTCAGGATATTGCCTTTAAGGTGGAGACGCATAATCACCCGTCGGCCATTGAGCCATTTGGTGGTGCAAACACGGGTGTGGGTGGTGTCATTCGCGATGTACTTGGGGTTTCTGCCCAGCCAATTGCCTGTTCAGATGTGCTGTGCTTCGGCCCGCAGACGACCTCTGCCGATGAATTACCTCTTGGAGTATTTCCACCCCGTCGCATTGCCAGCGGAGTTGTCAATGGCATCCGCGATTATGGCAATAAGATGGGTATTCCTACAGTCAATGGGGCCATTCTCTACCATCCAGGCTATATTTTTAACCCACTGGTCTTCTGCGGCTGTCTGGGTATCCTGCCCCATGGAAGCCATCCTAGCAAGGTCGAGCCTGGTGACCTGATTGTCTGCTTAGGTGGACGCACAGGACGCGATGGTGTGCACGGTGCCACTTTTTCATCAGGTGAAATGAGCTTGGAGATTAATAAACAAGCTGGTGCCGCTGTGCAGATCGGAGCGCCAATCACTGAAAAGAAAGTTACCGATGTGGTTATTCAGGCGCGTGATCGTAAACTCTATCACGCTATAACTGACTGTGGAGCTGGCGGTTTCTCTTCGGCTATTGGTGAAATGGGGGCAAAAACGGGAGCACGCGTCGAGTTGGAGAAGGCTCCTTTGAAGTACCAAGGCCTCGCGCCATGGGAAATCTGGCTCTCTGAAGCTCAGGAACGTATGATCCTTGCTGTGCCTCCTACTGCTCTTGACGAATTACTAGAAATCTGTGCTATCGAAGAAGTAGAAGCCAGTGTTCTTGGTTCTTTCACCGGTGATCATCGCCTGAAACTCACCTACTATGGGCAAATCGTTGCGGATATGGATATGGCCTTTCTGCATCATGGCCTTCCTCGCAAACATTTAGAGGCTGTTTGGAAACGTGTTGAACCCTTAGCAGAGACAGCGGGGGATAGTGGGACCCAATTCATCGCATCCGTTGGCACGTCCTTGAGTCCAACTCTGCTAGCTCTCTTGCGCCATCCTAACATTGCTTCAAAAGAAGATGTAGTGCGACGTTATGACCATGAGGTTCAAGGCGCAACAGTGCTTAAGCCGTTAGTTGGGCGTTCAGGCAATGGGCCAAGTGATGCAGCAGTCCTGCAACCATTGATTGAGAATAGCCAGTCCAAAGTTGGTATTGTGCTCTCTAATGGCGTTAACCCGCTGTATGGCAAGATTGATCCATATCACATGGCGGTGAATGCCGTAGATGAAGCACTGCGCAATCTAACTGCTGTTGGAGGTGATGTGGATTATGCCGCCATTCTGGACAACTTTTGCTGGGGCAATCCCACTGATCCTGAGCAACTGGGTATGTTAGTGCGGGCCGCTAAGGGCTGCCATGATGCTGCACTCGCATTTAAAACGCCTTTCATCTCAGGCAAAGACAGTTTGAACAATGAATACCGTACCGATGGACGTCGCTTACCGGTTCTGCCAACCCTGCTAATATCGGCAGTCAGTGTGATCGAGGATGCCTCTCGAACCATTGATATGTCCTTCAAAACGCCAGGTAACCTGCTCTATCTGATTGGAACAACTCGTAATGAGCTAGCAGGATCTTATTATGCAGAAGTGATAGATGCTGATTCTTTTGATCATCTCTTCCCGCATGCCCAAGTGCCTAAGGTTGATACAGCTAAAGCTCGTATCACAATGAAAGCACTCGGAGAAGCGATCCGTCAAGGTTTGGTACGTGCCTGTCATGATCTCTCGGAAGGTGGCCTAGCCGTTGCTGCCGCTGAAATGTCACTAGCAGGCCAACTTGGTGCTACTCTCAATCTGGAACATATCACGGTCAAAGGAGCCCCAACTGTTCATCCTAACGAAGAAACCATCGTGCGGCTCTTCAGTGAGACACCATCGCGCTTCCTGGTGGAGATCACTCCGGAGCAAATTGGTCCATTCGAGAAGCATCTGATGGCTAGTGGAGTCGAGGATATCACCTATGTTGGTGTAGTGAACAATAGTTCACGTTTTATTGTAAAGAGCGGGGAAGAATCAGAACTGATCAATATAGATGTGGAAGAGTTGCAAGAAGCCTGGAAAGGGGCAAATCCCAGTGAGCGATGAATTGCAAAACGCAAATGTTATGAAGAGCAATCAGGGCAATAGAATACAGAATGTGGAGAATGAATGCGATTTATCGCCAGAAAACGTAGGGGCCCCAAATGACTATCAAGAATTTGCGCCCTTTCCCCGAGTGCGAGCATTAGTTTTGCGAGCGCCCGGTATAAACTGTGATCGTGAGACGGCACAAGCCTGTCGCTTGGTTGGCTTCGAGACTGATCTGATCCATATCAATCAACTTATCAAAGCCCCTGATAGTCTGTTGGACTACCAATTCTTAGTTATCCCTGGTGGGTTCTCTTATGGAGATGACCTGGGAGCTGGTACACTGCTAGCCAAAAATCTGACGATACACTTAGGTGACCAGTTATGCCGCTTTATTGATGAGGGACGTCCGGTATTGGGTATCTGCAATGGCTTCCAAGTCTTGGTGCGTGCTGGATTATTGCCAGGGCATTCCAAGGATGCAATCGATTGGGAGGAGCGGGCAACACTAACCGAAAATGCATCGGCAATGTTCGAATGCCGTTGGATACGCCTGGCAGTACAACCCAGTCCCTGCATTTTCACACGTGGCATCAAGCGAAGCATTGAAATGCCTGTAGCGCATGGAGAAGGCCAGTTTGTTTTCAGTGGAGCAATTGCCAACTTGCAGGCAAATGGGCAGGTACCGCTTGTCTATACAGCACCGGATGGAAACAGTACAGGGCCGGTTTCCTATCCTGCCAATCCCAATGGATCTCTAGGTAATATTGCAGGGGTATGTAATGCACGTGGTAATGTTCTTGGCTTAATGCCACACCCCGAGCGTTTTGTAACGATGCTGCAACATACGCTAAAAAGGAATTCAGTAAGCGGGCAGGCTGATGGTTTGTTGATATTTAAGAATGCATACGAGTATTGCTTGCAATGTCTCCGCAGTTCACCAAATCATTCCAGCAATTCATTGCCCGAAAACGTAGGGACCCAATTCATTGCGCCCGTTGCTCCCCCAATTGCGCCTGTTGATCCATCTATTGCGCCCGTTGCTCCCCTCGTTGCGCCCGTTGC
>CBJMBI010000119.1:0-9437 GCA_966427955.1 uncultured Ktedonobacterales bacterium | reverse complement strand
CCTGTAGCCGCTTCCCAGACTTGTACACTCTGATCATCGCTAGCCGAGACGAGGGATTTGCTATCGGGAGACCAAGCAAGACTGTTGACGCGTGCTGTATGTCCCTGGTACGTTAGCAGATAGTTGCCATTGGTAGCATTCCAGATCAGGACCGTTTTATCATAGCTAGCTGAGGCAATGTACTTGCCATCAGGCGACCAAGCAACCGCTATAATGCAATCACTATGACCCTGGCACACGTAGAGTGTATTAGGCTGGGGACGGACCTGGACCTGACTCGTTTTCCTCTGGGATTGTTTGCTGGATGCTTGTTGTGAAGCTGATTGCAGAGATATCTGGGATTGGTTCGTAGATGTGGAAGAACCAGAGAGTGCTGGAAGCGGAACCGGCAATGTACCTGCCCATGCGTCTTGAGCGGGCAGCGATCGTGTATATTGTGCCATGATACGCTGCAATTCCTGACGTACAATTGAGATATTTTCTGGTCGGTCATTAACTGCCACACTGACCATACTCATCACCAGAGTATCTAGACCAGCTAGCAATGGGTTTGTGAAGCGCAATGGCTCGAAGTGAAAAAGCGTTTCTGAGGGATCATCTCCGGTTAGCAACTGGTGCAGGGTTGCCCCTAGGCTATAGATATCGGCGCGTGTCGTAGTTTGTGACTTGCCATATTGTTCTGGTGGAGCGTAACCTGAGGAGCCGAGTGCCATAGTATCTTTCTCCTGTCCCGGCTTAAAGTGGCGAGCGATACCGAAGTCGATCAAGTAGACACGCCCACTTGGTGTTAGCATAATGTTACCAGGTTTGAGGTCACGGAAAATGATTGGAGGTTGACGTGTGTGTAGATATTCAAGAACCGAACAGAGTTGAAGAGCAATGCTGAGAGTCTTTTCAACTGGTAGTGTAGTATTGTTCTGCTTCTTCAGATACTCTTCGAGTGTTTCGCCCTCAATGAAATCCATCACCAGATATGAGCGTCCCCCTTCAGTAAACTGCTCGTAGATCTTGGGCAGATTGGGATGGGTTAGATGGGCTAAGAGCATCGCTTCCCGGTTAAAGGACTCGGTAGCTTCTGCAAGATCTTTGGGGTCAATGCTACTCTGGCTCATTTCCTTGATAGCGACTAGTCGATTGCCTAACTGCCTATCCTTGGCCTTATAGACCGCTCCAAAGCCACCGCGACCAGCCTGGGCAACAATGACATAGCGCTGCTTTAACAAAGCATTGGGGAGTAAACCCGTCAGTGTTTTGTTAAGAGCACCATTTCCTGTACTATTTAATAAATTTCCGCAAACACGGCAAAAACGCGCTTGGTGACGATTAGCCGCTCCACAGGTATTACAGAAATTTGTTGATGAAAGCACCATGTAATTCTTTGACTAGATAGTTGTTCTATGGGGTAATACTCAAGTACAGTAGTACAAACCTAGCCAGATTGTCAAGGGGGCATAGCAACTGTTCTAGCTAGAGAAAGGTAAGCTCATTTATTGAGAGTTGCCAGGATCCCATAGTAGGCAGGTTTCCTCTTGTAGTTGCTGTCGAACAGGTCTGCGGCGCCAAAGCCAGGAAAGACGCCTGGTATCCATGAGTCCTTATCAGAGATGCCCCATATAGTTATCCTGGTGCAGCGGGAAATTGCTAGACATGTCGATACCACCGTCTGGTAATCGCGAGCTTGCCGCTGGAGATTCGAAGAGCTAACTGGTACTGGCATGCGAATATCCAATTCGGTGATCTGCACTTCGACCCCAAGGTTAGCAAAGCGTTGCAGATTGGCTTGCAAGCGTGATGGGATCTGACCCACAGTCAAATGTGCCTGGAAACCGACACAGTCAATAGGAACACCACGGGATAGGAAGCCCTTGACCATATTGTAGACCGCTGTGCTCTTGGCATTCATGTCTTCGATGCTGTAATCGTTGTAGCACAGTTTGGCATTGGGATCTGTAACCCGTGCAGCTTTGAATGCCTCTTCAATATAGCTATTGCCAATCAGCCGTTGGAAGATTGAGGCACGCCGTGAGCCATTGTCTTCGAAGGCCTCATTAACCACATCCCAGTGCGTGACCTTGCCTTTGAAGTGGTCTACAACCTTAGTGATATGATTACGCATTGTCTGCAATAGCAGAGGACCGGATGGAATGGTCTTAACCCAAGGAGCCAGTTGGTTATACCAGACCAGCGTGTGGCCACGGACCTTTAGCTGATGGCTCTGTGCATAATTGACAATCATATCAGCAGGACCAAAGTTGAACGAATTGGGTGATGGCTCAGTTGTATCCCACTTCATCTCATTTTCAGGTGTGAGACTAGTGAACTCGGTCGCCGCAATTTTTGCAAGCGACGGTGTCCTGAGACCATTGGTACTGATGGCAGTACCCAAGATCCGGTTATGGGCAAGCATAGCCATTCCGAGGGTTGTGATAGCTGATGCCTTAGGAAGAAGAAAACTGCTAGGTGTCAGACTTATGAGGAGGAACAGGAGTATAGCCACAGAGATCCCTTTACGTATGATATGAAGCATTCTCATGTTCCTTCCTACCTTTCTTTGCTTACGCTCATCGCTCTTCTTACATCGTTGTCACAATGCTTCTAGTATTATCTCAAGAAAGCATTTAAACAAGGGGGAAAGAGGGACACATTTGATGGAGTTGGCAGATCTGTCAAGGAAAACAGTCGTCCCAGTAGGAGCAAACTTAAACCTACACGAGAGATATGGCAGAACCGATTTCTGCATGGAAAGCTTGACAGTCCAGCAAATCATTGCTATCATGCACCAGGCAAACCTATTTTTGCACTGCCCAAAGGGATAAAATTGATAGCCCCTCAGTTGTAAAAGCATCTGTTGTGGGTTTATTCCCCCTACGCT
Source organism: uncultured Ktedonobacterales bacterium (assembly GCA_966427955.1). Lineage (GTDB taxonomy): Bacteria > Chloroflexota > Ktedonobacteria > Ktedonobacterales > Ktedonobacteraceae > DASYAN01. The sequence goes on along the minus strand of CBJMBI010000119.1, from coordinate 6,565 downwards.
TTGTGGCCGGGCAAGCTGCTCTTGGTCACTCACTAGCAATTGATCATCTTCAAGCTTGATCACCCATTGGGATTGAAAGAAACACACCTAAAGGAACTGTGCTGATGGCGCTCCTAGGCCATCCACGTATCCTCCCTGGGATATGCGTAGGGACGAACTAAGGAGAAAATGAAAAATCATGTTTGCAGTAATCAAAAGTGGTGGACGACAATACAAAGTTTCCGTAGGCCAGAGGCTTGAAGTTAACAGGCTTCCAGTCGAGGATGGCGCACAGATTCGCTTTGATGAAGTGCTGCTGATCGCCGATGCCGATCGTTCATTCATTGGTGCACCTTTTGTCGATAAGGCAGAAGTGTTGGCAACTGTTGAAAAACAGACACGTGGCGAGAAATTGATCGTTTTCAAGTACAAATCCAAAAAGCGTTATCGCCATCGTCGCGGTCATCGCCAGGAACTGACCGTGCTCACTATCGATGACATTGTGGCAGAGGGTAAGAGTCTCATAACTGGTGAGGCTCCTAAAGTAAAAGAAGTTCCTACTGCTGTTGAAAGCACAGAAACAGCAAAAGAGTAACAGACTGAAAGTAGCACGGAGGAGTAAATCATGGCACATAAAAAAGGAATGGGTAGTTCGCGTAACGGTCGTGATAGTCGCCCAAAGATGCTTGGTGTGAAGCGCTTTGATGGTCAGTTAGTAACGGCTGGCAGCATTATTGTACGTCAGCGCGGTACAAAGATTCATCCAGGTGTGCATATTGGGGTTGGTCGTGATCATACGCTCTTTGCCTTGATCGATGGCTATGTCAAATTTGGGCATGACTCGCGCAAGCGCCGCTCAGTGAGCATAGTAACCGAGTTCCCTGATCGTCCCTCTATCGCCGAGTTGCTTGCAGCTCAGGAAGCCAAGCTAGCTGAGGCATAAATACAATTAGTGCAGATAGACTCAATCGCAGTATGAAGAGTCTGATGCACATAATTGTATTTCATGTAGGTGAGAGAAAAAGGACATTTGATAACCAAATTATTAAAAATGGGAAGAAGCATAGTACTCACAAGGGTGCTATGCTCTTTTTGTTAAGAGAGCATCCTATGTCCAAGCAGGTCCATGCCATTAATTGTCGGAACCACGAAAATCTGATATAGTGGCAATAGTACGAATCTATCATTAGGACATACATTTCGATATATCATTCTTGCCTTCTGACGTACTCTTTCTAAAGGAGGGGGAAAACCACAAAAGCGGTCCTTTTTTTACAGTTTGTGAGGTACGAGATGCCTTTGTCCTTTAAAGTCTGCCGGAGTAACTATTGTATGTCTACCCATGACAATGTCTCTCAATTGAAACGTACTCCTCTGTATGAACAGCATCGTGAGCTTGGGGCTCGCTTGGTCGGGTTTAGTGGTTGGGAGATGCCTGTACAATACAGTAGTATTTTGCAGGAGCATGAGGCGGTACGCACGCGAGCTGGACTCTTTGATGTCAGCCATATGGGCGAATTTAAGGTAGAGGGACCAGATGCCCTGGCTTTTCTACAGTACCTTGTGCCCAATGATGTCTCACGTCTGGCAATCTATGGGGTGCTCTATACACAATTGTGCTTGCCTAATGGAAATGTGATCGATGATCTGCTGGTCTATCGTCTAGGTGAACAACACTATATGCTAGTAGTCAATGCAGGCAATATTGCCAAAGATTTTGCCTGGGTAAAAGAACAGAGTTCGCACTTCAAGCGTATCGTGGTAAGTGATCAATCAGAGACGACAGCGCTGCTGGCTTTGCAGGGTCCACTAGCCGAGGAGATTTTACAGCCTCTGACAGAGATCAATCTCAAGAGCATTCGTTACTACCATAGCAGGGCGGGCATGGTTGATGGCGTAAACAGTATCGTTTCACGTACTGGCTATACTGGTGAAGATGGCTTCGAGATTTACTGTTCTCCTGCTGATGTCGTAAAGGTCTGGAAAGATATTTTGGTAGCAGGTAGACCTCGGGGATTACTGCCTGCTGGTTTGGGTGCTCGGGATACGCTCCGTCTGGAAGCTGGTTATTGCCTCTATGGACACGAACTTGATGAGCAGACCAATCCGCTTGAAGCACAGTTAGGCTGGACTGTAAAGTTTAGTAGCGGTATGTTTATTGGCCGTGATGCTTTGCTCCAGGTGAAAGAGCAGGGCCCCAAGCGATTACTTGTGGGTATCGAACTACTGGAACGTGGCGTGCCACGCAGTGGCTATGCGCTCTACGAGCAAGATCGACAAATTGGCTGGCTAACGAGTGGGGCACCTGGTCCAACCATCCGTAAAAATATTGGTATGGGCTATGTCGAAACGGCACGTGCAAATGTTGGCCGTCAGGTGCAAATAGACATTCGTGGTAAACGTGTTGCTGCACAGATCGTGGCGCTGCCATTTTATAAACGCAGAAAAGAAAAAGAGAATCGGGCCTGAAGAAGGGAGAAAGAAACGATGGCTAGCTTAAATCATCCTGACAATCTAAAATATAGTAAGACCGACGAATGGGTACGTGTGGAGGGCGATCAGGTTATAATCGGAATTACTGACTATGCCCAGGACCAACTAGGCGATATTGTCTATATCGAATTGCCTTGGGAGAGTGGACAACAGATCGCGCACGAAGAGAAATTTGGTGATATCGAATCGGTCAAGGCAACATCTGAGCTTATTTCTCCTGTTGCTGGCGAAATCATTAGGGCCAATGAGGAGCTCAAAGAGCATCCTGAATATGTTAATGACGATCCTTATGACAAGGGTTGGATGCTAGTTGTGAAGCTTGCAAATCTTTCCCAGTTGGATAGCTTGCTAAGTTCTGAGCAGTATCTGGATTATCTGCAAGGGCGCTAAGTGTTCTGTATGGATGGGCAAGAGCAAGCCTCTCGCCCATCCATACAGATATGCAAAAACTCAATTTTTTTCCTTTTGCTAAGATCACGCTGAGATGCTCTCTTCTTCCCCAACATGCTACCCTCCACAAAAGTGGTAATGATACTACCGCAATAGTAATAATCCTCAAGTGCGATGATAGAAGCAACCAACTTCTCTATACTTAAAATTGTAGAGCACACAAGCCGGGAGTGAAATATTCTGTGGCTAATACAAGATTATAGCCATATTCCCGTTACTGAATTGAAATGTACGAAACTATTTAGGGAGAAGTGCCGCGCGTACAAAGCAGGATATCAGAAGCTAGGAAGAGGTCTTTGGTATCCCAAGTACGACTTGAAAGGGTGTTTGTGATAAAGATGAAAGATTCTTGGTGTCCATCCCAACTAGGCAGTGAAATTGAAATTGCTAAAGGTATCCTCATTGTTGAGGATGATCCTGGCATCAGAGATACTCTCCGAGTGGTCTTTGAAGAAGAGATCATGTGTGATGTACTTTTTGCTGAAGATGGCGAGGAAGCTCTCAAGATACTTCAAAAAGCCAGACCTCAGCTATTTCTACTGGACTATAAACTTCCTGGGATGAGTGGTCTTGAACTTGCTAGATGCATTCGAAGTATGAAAGGCTATGAGCAGACACCAGTATTACTTATGAGTGCAAGCATATTGCGAGAAGATCTTACTCAGTATCAACTCAAGTATCTTAGGAAACCTTTTGAGTTAGATCTGCTGTTGCAAATGGTAGAAGATGCTCTTGTAGTGTAAGGATTAGAATTTGAAATTACCGCTAATTAAAGCAAAAAGTCTTGTTCTCTCTTATGAGTGCATATTGCGCCCTGAAAGAATAAAAAGTCCTATTTGTGCTTGCCGCATGGTCTTTTCGAGGATTGGATCTTCTCTAAGCGATGGTGGTTGAATTGCAAGCGGTATAGCAGGCGATATTGGAAGTGAAGATGGGGGAGGACCCTCCATCCATGCCGGTAGTGAGGATGGAGCAGATGGTGTAAGGCTCTCCATCCACGTCGGTAGCGAGGATGAAGCAGATGGCATAGGGCCTTCCATCCACGCTGGTAATAAAGATGGCGGAGACGGAATAGGAGTCTCCACTCTGGCCATTGGCTGAGCAAGAGGTAGTAGACTTTGGCCATTCATATTTGGAATGCCAGCACTATTTGATGGAAAAGGTAAGCTTATATCCATTGGTAAGGGCTGCAAGTCGCCATTTTGTGCAGAGCTAATGCTAGTATCCGAAGCCAGAGCAAGCATGTGTTGTGGCAATGCAGATGTCATTGGACGGAGTTCACTGGGTGTATATGCTGGTTGTGGGGATGGCATTGTCTGACTGCTACCAAGCATCGGCTGCACTCCAGACATGCTAGGTGCGAAGGCTGGTGATGCTCCATACTGTGGTATCTCACCTATTGTTGGCATCTCATGATTATTTGTCAATAGCGATTGTTGTTGATTAAAAGGCGTAAATTGTGTAGAAGGAAACGATATATTACCAGATAGTTCCTGTAGTATTGGCTTATTCTGCTTCGATTGCCTCCTCCAGATAAGTAAAAATACCCCCCCACTAACTAGTAAGACAGCAGCACCGACACCCAGAGGCAACATCACTGTATTAGCCCCTTTATCTCCTATATCTTGCGGTTGCTGTTTGATGTGCGAAGTATTAGTTATCGTTGGCGTAACACTACTGGGACTGGCTGGAACTAGGGTGGCAGTAGGAGCTACTGGGGCCATTGTTGGTGTGGCAGGAGTAGGAATATCTGCCATTGCAGGCTTGGAAGAGGGCATGACACTTGTTCGCTGTTCTTGTTGAGTTGGGATAGCTTGTGGAGTGGGAGTAAGAGTAGGAGTAAGAATGAAGGTGGCAGTCAGAGTGGGAGTAGGAGTGAGTGCAGAAGTCGGAGTAACAAGACAGTATGGGAATGGTGAACATGTCAAAGCCACTGTGTGAGTTACTGTAGCGCTAGTGAAGAATATAAAAAGGTATAATAAGGATATACAAGCAAATAATCCCAACTTGAGAAACTTATGTATACTGAGCAATTTGGTTTTTTTCACAGATACACAATCTCCTAGGATAAATAAGAGCTTCACTCTAAAAGAGGATCGGGTTACTGACTTCTCGTCAAACGATATTGAAAGTAAGTCTAAGTTTTTATAATATAAGCTGTCAAGTTAACAGCAAGATGTACTAGTTAGTTAGTTACGTAGATTAGTTAGTTACTATTCTCGGTCTGATACAACAAAAAGTCCCATTTGTGCTTGCCGCATAATCTCGCCTAGCAACGGATCATTTTTGATCGAAGGTGGGTGAGTTGGTTGTGAGACAACTGGTTGCACTCGTAATAGGGATGGCATGTCTAAGAGAGGAGTATTCAGCGAGACTATTGGAGGAGACATATCTGGTATCTGAGGCATAGCTGGTATCGGCCAAGTGCCAGACGCTCCTATAGCATAGTTGAGTGCATAAAGATCAGTGTCAAGTTTGTGATCTCTCATCCATAGAGTTAACTGGAGCTTATCAGAGGTCCCTAGCTGTGCTTGTTTGGGCTGGTTAATCTGTCTTCTTCGTATGAGCCAGAACAGCCAGCCGCTAGCCAATAATAAAGGAGTGCCGATACTCAAGGGTAGCAGAAATGTGTTGAGAACTTTATTTTTCTCTCTTGTATTTGACAATGGCTGATTGGTAGATGTTGTCTTCATGGTCAGAGTATTGCTTGTCAGAGTGGGAATGGTGGTAGGACTGAGGCTTGTCAGAGTGCTAGTTGGTGTAGCTATAGTAGGTGTTTCTATCATCATAGTATGAACGGGCAATATTGTATCAGTTGGTGTTAATTGTGGCTGTAGAGTTTGTATTGCAATTGGCGTTTGAGTAATAATTGATGTGGAAGTAGAAAGTGGGCTTGGAGTAGGAGTTAGGTTAGGATTAGCGATAGGAGTATCCATAGGAGTGAAATCGGGTGTAGAGAGGATTTGATGGGAGATTATAGTTGTAGGAATCGGTGTATCGAATGGATTTAGAAAGTGAGTTGAAAGATGGCTTGCCTTCATCCCATGTGTTGTCGCAATGTTCATAAGTGAAAATATGAAGAACACAGAAGATGGCAAGCTCCATTTGAGAGATTTGCATAGAGTAGCCCGTCTATTTCTTTGCAAATTGACCACCTCACCATCATAGAAATTTTACTGTATAAGAAGTGTCTGTCTGTTTCTCATTATTGTAGAGAAGATGGTATAGAAGACCTGATTGGGTTTATGGATGATCACATAAGATCAAAGACTAAGAACTTATCCAGAAACTGTACTGAAGCTGCCCCAATTCAAGGGCAAAATAAGTGTATTCGGATCTAAGTCTAAGTTGCTGTCATGTGTGCTGTCAAGTAAATCGAAAGAAGTACTACTTTAAATTTGTCCCTCTTTTCCCTCGCATTGATGTTTTTAATCTGGTGGTATTCTCAAAAATGATTGGAAGACAGTAGATCAGGCTAAACAAGCTTACCTTACACCAATTGAGTTCCTGGGTGGTCAGGCGCAAAAACTGCTCTCACAAGAGATCGAATGATCGGATTTTCAGCATTGAATGTAACATTATGAAAAATTTTCCACAGTTATCCACATATTTTGGGGATAACTGTGGAATTTTGTTGATAAGT
>CBJMBI010000118.1:0-9493 GCA_966427955.1 uncultured Ktedonobacterales bacterium | reverse complement strand
TAAAATGATTTAGTTGTGTATTCTGCTTCATCGCTGCTAAATGATGTATAAGGCTGAAAGGTTGTTTGTGACGTTGGAAACTCTCCGAATAGAGACGGAGATTGTTCTCCAGCATAGTCTTGAGAAATCTGAATGAAGTTGCCAAGTGACTGCTCCTGAGGATGTTTTTTGGTCACTGTTCCACAGATAGGACAAAGAACGCTGCTGGAATTATTCGTTATCTCATGACCACAACGTTCACAAATCATGGATACACAGCTCCCTCTTATTACAGGCCTTGCATTTTAGCTAAGCGATAGAAACGAAATAGCTAAATATAGGCGTTGTTGACGTAGGCTTGACTGGGTTGCAACCTCTCCTTTATATCTCCACCGAATTTATCCTCCAACCAAGATTATCACTTGTAATCTGGAGTGATATGCCTACCTGGGCAGATGGCTGTATTGTGTGAATAGCAGCGATTGTCTCAGGCAGACGTACACTAGATGATGCATGGACCCTGCGTTGGGCCGCACTCAGTTGAGCAGGTGTGATGACGAGCAGAGAAGGGTGAACTTTCTGCAATACATCCACAACTGCCTGAGGGATAGGTTTATCTGCTTCTCCTACTATTTGCACAACATCAGACTGGAGCACATTGGCATCTATACTGTCCGTTAGACCTGCAAGTGCATAATTACTTTGAGCACTTGCCCCCAACAGAAGCATACGTAGGCCAGGTGCTAGAAGTTGGATGATCAACCCGTTATCGCGCACTTCGTTACTCCCAGAATGCAACGGTAAAGCTGGCCATAACACCTGGAGTTTGGTTGTAGTTCCCAAGGAGAGAGTATCACCCTGGGCAACCTGAGTATACTCAAGATTGCGCTCACTTATAGTACGTCGCCAGCGTGTATAGGTTGTATCAGGATGTAGCATACCTGCATCAATTACCTCCCCAACAGCATAGCGAGTAACAACATCCAGTAATCCTGCTAGATGATCCTGTCTGGGACAGGTAAGGAGCACGATATCGAGTGAACGTTGCCAGGGTGGCAGTTGGCTATCCAGGGCTTGTGATAACGATGCCACATCCATGCCACCATCGATCAATATCGTCTTCCCCTCAGGTGTGCGCACCAGAATAGCCTCCCCCTGTGGAGATTGACCAGTTGGACCAACAGAGAGAAATGTAACTGTCAGAAGGCCGTTAGGCTGCGTCATCAACATATTTATGCCAGTGCCTGCGAGAATCACGATTGCTGCACCTAGCTGTACCAAGCGCCATATGCGCCGGGAGAAGCCCTTCGCCAGCGGAGATCCTATCTCGCTGCCTGCATGCGTTGAGATATCAGTGGATAAAGTGGGCCAGCGTTGGTACAAGACACCTATTAACAGAGCCAAGAGTAGATAATAGACCCATGCAACCCACGGGTCTAGGCTCAATGGTTTGCATGCTCCTAGTATCTGACCCCCCCAATGGACGATCGTATAGGTATACCAGAGTATAGGCCATACAATCAAACCACAGAACCATGCCAATGGAGCCCCAAAAAAGCTTGTAGCGCAAGTAAGCATACCCAGCATGATCAGTACTCCCAGCAGAGGCACAGTCAGAAGATTGGCGAATGGAGCAATGAATGAAAACAGTTGGAATGTTATTGCAACGATTGGCCAAGTGGCTATCTCCGCAGCCAGAGTAACCGCCATAATCTCACCAATGATGTGACCAAATGGTATATAGGTGAGGAAACGAAGCAAGTACTGGCAGTATGGCGTGAGCATTACAATACCCAGCGTGCCCAAGAAGGATAGCTGGAATCCTACGTCCCACAAGACAAAAGGATTAACGCTGCTCATCCCAAGAGCTGCTAGAGCCAGTGCTACGTAAACATTGTAGATACGACCCAAACGTGGAGCAAGTGCCACCAGGATGCCCATAATTCCTGCGCGGGTAGCAGAGGGTCCAGATCCACTGAGCACTGTGTAAGCTGCAATACTCATAACAACAAACGCGGTTGTTAGCCAAGGACGCCAATCTTTGAGCCTCTCAGCCGGTAAAAGGTATGCATCTCGTTCCTTGTAGAATATCCTAGTACTACTAGCAACCAAGCCTGCCAGGATAGTTACCTTAAAGCCTGATGGTACAATCAAATGTATAGTAGCAGTACAGGCAAAGTCAGATTTAAGTGGCTGGATAGCCGGGGTTGACAGTCCTAGAACAATGGCAATTAGTAGCGCAGCGGCAGGTTGAGGAAGAGCCTGCTCGATGATAGTAGCCAATGTTACACGCAGGTGATATAAACAAGCAATTACTAGATTGCCACCTGGGTCTGTGACACTAACACGAGGAAACTGCATACTGGCAAAAACGCCCGCAGGACCATGCAACGGTTTCTGTAACTTCCCCTGCAGTTCTACGCTATAGCCATAGTTTGCCCCATAGGGATCTTCGAGAGCTGTACCCAATGTTTCGACCTGGACTTGCCCATCCACCTCTTGCCAATGGCTCCCACTATCTGTGCTGACGGCACTAGCATCTACGATCAATAAGCGAGTACGGACCTGGACTTGCGGCTCATCGGCCACGCTACCACGTACTTTTAACAAACCACGATCAATGAAAGCCGTGATAGAATGAGGATCGTTACTGGGCAAAACAACGGTATACCGCCATGCTCCTAGACAGATGCAGAGCGCGAACAGCATAGCAAATCGCATCTGGCGGTCTTGATAGAATAAAATGAGCAGAATTCCAAATGTACCTGCACAGGCAAGTAGGACGAGAGTAGGGAGCATAAGAAGAGAGGCCAGGAGAATGCCTGCTAACCAAGCTGCTACCATCACCACAAGAACATATCCTCGGAAATCAAATGGTAGCTTGTTTCGTTGTAAGATCATATTCCACCCTTTCCACCTCATTACAAAACAAGAAATTTATTTCTTGACGCTCAAACAGTGACTTTGTCCTTTATCTTATCGTAGATTGATTTACTGACTACCTGTAATAACTGATCTACAGATGTAAAAGGTCCATGTTGTTGACGATAATTGACAATGGATTGTGCTGTCTTACTACTGATTGAGAGTTTCTGGCGCAAATCATCAGCACTTGCCGTATTGATATTCACCAACGGCTGATTCGAGCTAGAACTTGAAGAGGTACCTGATAAACTACTATTGACAGTTGGTGGACTTTCACCTCGCAAGGTAACATAGATTTCTTGCCCATCATTGAGCTTGGCAGCAAGATTGAGGGCTACAAGATCCGCTTTAGGCAATGGCCCACCGGCAGCCAATAGCAGTTGGTAAACACGTGCATCAGATGGAAGTGTATATACTCCAGGATGTAAGACGGCTCCGAGGATATAAACCTGGATATCTCCACTACTATTGACTGCTGTATTTGTAGTGACACTACTCTTGCTGGAACTTACCTTGGGAGTGGCTCCACTCAAATTTTGCCGTGTAATAATAGGTGAAGACGATCCAGAATTTACTGGATGCCAGATAAGATAAATAGCCACGAATACTATTACAATAGATATAACAAATGTAGCACGCAAAAGGATCATTTTCTTTGAATGTGTAGCTAGGGGCACTACTTGATCTGACTCTCCATCATCCATCAGAGGTCCTGCTTGATCTAGCATTGGATCAACCCTCATAGTTACTGTTTGATCTAACATTGGATCAGAATCATTAGTGAGTATTGGTTGATAAGTCGTCAAATCAAAATTAGTAGGTATTGCTTGATGTTGCGCTAGACCAACAACATCCGAGCCAGTCTGTCTAGCATATGTCTGTAGGATCAGCTTGTTTGATAAAATGCTTGGGGAGCCTATAGACGAAACTGGCATTGTCTCTTGTTGTGAGAAATAACGTTGTAACAGACTAAATGTACGCTGAGATTGATGTTGTACCATGAATTTCTTCCCCCTCCCATCAGAATCGATTGATTGAAGTATAGACACATACTATTATGTCAAGGATAACATAGAGTTCATTAAATGTATATACTTAAAATTAAGAATGAAGTGTATGTACTCTCTCACAGCCTGTTCGCCAGAAAGATGAAAACGGGATAAACTATTGCACTGACTAGAAGGCCTATGCTATGCTAATAGCATTCTAGCAGGTAAAATGCTATTACGTAGATAAAACTGTAAGTGAGGCAGTATGGAATTACTAGTCGTTACATTGGCACACATCATCACAGGGAGAGATACCGATATCCTAGCCCGCATCCGTCAGATTGCAGATACTATACGAAATGCACCGGGATTGGTCACTTCACAGATATATAAGGGGAGAGAACAAGATGGCTACTATTTTATACTGACAACATGGGAAGATCTAGAAAGCTGGTACAAGACCCAGGACCGATATGACCCCAAACAGCATCTGCTAGCAACAGCAGATCTCCTGCTATCGACCCCAGAACAATGGTTAATGCACTACCGATGGGGATATAGCCGTCCCGCAAAACAACCAATCATATCAGCAGCACACATTACCACGCTTCGTCCAGATCAAGCTAGACTTGCACAACGTGAATGGATTACGAGCCTCAAAAAGCAAATAACCAAGCCAACACTGGCATTTGCCTTTCTGGCCCAAGAAATAGACCGAGACGCAACGGCACCTTTCCGTCCAATCAAGCCACAGCGAGATGATACAAAAGCGGAGGAGAACGTTATTTACTATCAAGGTACCACCCTACTCAACTTCTTAAGCTGGGCCAGTGAAAGAGCATGCAAAGAGTTCTACCAGGATCCCAATTATCAATCCATCAGAAAACTCCTGGAAAGCATGACAGCGACACGGATAATACCACTAGAACAGGTTTGATCCCATATTAATCAGAAGAGGTTTCAGCAACAGGACGATCGTAATACTTTTTTAATTCGGATTGTAAGAAAAGCCGATTCGACCACATTGTGCTAGTAAATGTATGATACTCGCCATCACAGAAAGGGGCAGGGTGGGCACATTTGCGGTGTTCCTGCAACCTAAAACGGATAGTATTCTCACGCACTTCAATCCACATATGACGGAGTGTCGATTGGGTTCCCCATCTCAAAAGGATCATCGAGTCATATTCTTCAAAATGGCCTCGTCCCTTCAGAAGATTTCTATTGATAGCCTGGAGCATCTCAGCCAGACCACTTTCACGCAAAATGTGCTTAGCATTTTCACGGGCCGCCAGCCGCCTCGCCTCTCGCTCCTGCACATCTAGATGTGTATCACTCTCCAATTGCTGATCACCTTCGTCTTGTATCTGCATAATCATCCTCCCTCTCAAGCATAGCTAAGAAAAAATAGAAGTATGATTAGCATAACACATAAACGAGCAAGGCTACTAGAGAGCCGAACTCGTTTAGCGAAGGCTACAGCTATTCACATCTAGCAATATGCATCTTCCTCGACAAAACGAAACAGATGTCCCCCAAAAGGAGTCATAACATTCAAAGGATGGGCAGGATGTGAGCTTAGGAAGTGATCACTCAAGTGGTGCTGCCACTCAAGCGAGATGTGAGAGATATTATTAGAGGACTGCTTCGCACGCCGCTTGGCCTCAGCTGTCAAGATGCCAATATCATCAAGAGTATGGATGCCATGGAAACGATCACTTACCACACCGATAGAGAGCGAGACAAGAGGGAACTCAAAGGGATGTCCATTACGATCAATACCTCTAATTGCACCGCGCTCTAGATCTTCTTGGCGATAGAGTGCTACACTTTCCTCTTTATAACGAGCCAGGATGTGACGACAAAGAACCTTTTCGCGCTCAGGCGTTGTCACAATAACAAAATCGTCACCTCCAACATGCCCAACAAAGTCATCAGCATTTCCATAGAGACAAACAATACTCTGGCAAATGTGACCGACCAGTAAGATCATCTCATTGCCTGCCAGGAAACCGTATACATCATTGAATGCTTTAAAATGATCCAGATCCAGATAGAGGACACTCCAGGGATCAGAACCACGTAGTTTATAATGAATAGCTCGTTCAAGTTGCAACCCCCCAGGGAGTTGTGTTAAAGGAGAAAGAGTCATTTGTTGTATACGACGAAGATGGCAACGAACATGAACAAGCAATTCATCAATGCTAAAAGGTTTGGCAATATAGCTATCGACACCTAACTCGTAAGCACGTACCTTATCTACAACAGAATCATGAGGGCTCAAGAGAATTATAGGGATGTGCATACACTTGGGATGATCACGCAATTGCTGGATTACTTGATATACGTCGAAGGCCGACCGTACGACATCAAGAATAATGAGACTGGGCATTTCACGCAATGCAAACTGTACAGCATCCTCGTCGTTGAGAACCGTGACTGCTTGACATACTTCATTTGCTAGATGACTATTGATAAAATCTGTAATCGCACCTTCACCCTCGACAACCAAAATGCTGAACATAGTACTCCTATCTCTACACTTTACTATCTACACTACCACGCCTTCCAACTTTTTCCCTAGCTACAAAATCTTCATACCTTAATAAAATGGCAAAGCACTCTCCTGATCTCAATATTGCATTGCTCTTATGTGAGTATAGGCACAAAGCTAAGACAGTTGGAAAGCTACACGTCATAAGGTTGTTGCTTAAGAGGCATAATGCATATGGATCACATCGCCTTCAGGCCTCCGTCTACAACGATTTTCATCATTGGAGCATAGTTGGCTAGTGACTGTTAAAAGAGCATTCATTTTCAGCATAGCCAAAAACCTATCAGGTTATTATGCAAGTTCAAATGCATTATAAGCAAAGAGCTGACAGACAAAAGGGTGTTCTATATTCACTTGATAGACCATGTGATTTTCTATTTTCACTCTTCTTTATCCCTGTTAGGTTATATTCTTTATACATATGCTACTCTCTATACCTTATTCCAGGCAGAAAAGAGAATACCATTCAAGATCCTAATATCTAATACTATGCATCCGATTACCTCTTGATGCTCAAACAACTCCAAGGACTTTAACAAGCTATAGTATAGGATAGCAGAAACTCGCACACTTCTCTAGGGGGAAATAGGGACAATTCTCATATTTGAATTACCCCGACAGTTTCCCTGACCAGACCAGACCAGACCTATCTCTGACTGCTAAAGCACTCCTTCTTAACTACAAGCGAAGATAGGAAAAGAGACCCTCCTCATAGGAAACAGTATACCAACATAATTAAACATAGGCATACACATGTCATATCATGTAATAGTATAACATCTTCAAGCCCATATGCAAAGGTTTTATCATACAAATCCCTAACATTTCATAAACACTCCTCGAAATCTTATAAAAAATCTTCTTTTAGCAGTATCGCATGCTCATCTCAAGATACCTCACGGGTACTTTGCGAAAGAGTGTTGACGTGCAACCCATCCTGAGATAATATTTAGGAACGACGGCATCAATCTTGATAGCAAAAGGACAGGCCATGACCTTATCAGCATCAGCCGAACGACCAATCACATTTTATAGCAAGGGACAACCAGCACTTCTTCTTGAAGGCATGGTTCACAATCCCAGCAAGGCCGCGCAAGCACCAGTTGTCGTTCTCTGCCACCCTCAGCCAGCCAGTAGTAATATGAATGATGCACTCACCATTGCAGTGGCACGCGGTCTTGCTGAAATTGGTATGATCACGTTGCGCTTCAATTTTCGAGGAGTTGGCTTGAGCCAGGGACAACAAACTGATGGGCGTTTAGAACCGCTCGATTTAGCCGGCGCTATCGATGCAGCCTTAGCTCAACCTGGAGCAAACCCTGCAAAAGTCTGTGTGATTGGACACGGGTTTGGTGCTTACATCTCTCTCTTATATGCGCCTTTTGATTTGCGCATACGTACCCTTGTAGCTATCAGTCTTCCTATTTTTCGGACTAATAGTGGTCTTCCACGCCTATTCGAGCGTCCTAAATTGTTTGTCACAGCAGAATTTGACGAGCTTTGTCCTTTGTATAAACTAGAACCCTTTGTAGAGCAACAGCATGGCCCTAAGGGCATTAAAGTGATTATTGGAGCCCGCCACCTCATGCGAGGATACGAAGATGCGGCTACTAGTGCTATTGTTAAATATGTAAAAGCATGGGCCCAGATGCCTGGAGTATAAATGATGAATCTCACTAATCCAATCATTGTACAAAGTGACCGTACTATTTTGCTCGAGGTCGATCACCCATTGTATTCGGAAGCACGTGATGCATTAGCCCAATTTGCAGAACTCGAAAAGTCTCCGGAACATATTCATACCTATCGCCTCTCACCACTCTCTCTTTGGAATGCCGCTTCTGGAGGCATGGATGCTGATACGATTCTTACTCTGCTATCTCATTATAGCAAATATTCACTTCCTACTAATGTTGTAACCGAAATTCGTGAATATATCAGCCGTTATGGGCGTCTCAAGCTCATCCGTGATGGAGAGAGGTTCCTGCTCACATCAGATGACCCTATACTCATTGTGGAAGTCCTCCATCATAAGCGCACCCAACCATATGTGCTCCAGCAATTGGATCGCAATACTCTGCTAGTTGATGGGTCACGACGCGGACACATCAAGCAAGCGCTCATGCACATGGGATTTCCAGCAGAAGACTTAGCAGGATATAGCGATGGCTCGCCACTGCCTATGAAGCTACGCAGTGAAACGCTACAAGGCCTCTCCTTTGCCCCACGTGCATATCAGACAGCAGCAGCCGGAGCTTTCTATGCTGGTGGAGCACCTAGCGGAGGAAGTGGCGTGGTGGTTCTTCCCTGCGGAGCCGGGAAGACTATTGTAGGCATAACCACAATGGCTGAGATTCAACGTGCCACCTTAATTCTTACTCCCAATACGGTTGCTGTACGCCAATGGATCAGTGAAATCATAGATAAGACAGATATTGCACCCGAGATGGTTGCCGAATATACCGGAGACCGCAAGGAAATTGCTCCTATCACAGTCAGTACTTATCAAATCTTAACCTATCGGCGTGCTGGTAGCACCAATAAAAATGGGATTGATGAGGAGGATTATCCACACTTCTCGCTGTTTACTAGCTACGATTGGGGTCTCATTATCTATGACGAAGTTCATCTTCTCCCCGCACCTGTTTTTCGTGTGACTGCAGAAATTCAGGCTAAAAGAAGGCTTGGTCTCACTGCAACCCTGGTACGTGAAGATGGCCGAGAAGCAGACGTCTTCAGTCTGATTGGTCCGAAGAAGTATGATGTTCCCTGGCGCGAATTGGAGCACCAGGGCTGGATTGCTACTGCCGAATGCCATGAGATTCGCGTAGGATTGACAGAAGACGAGCAGATGAACTATGCTATGGCTGAGACTCGCGAGAAGTATCGCATTGCAGCCGAAAATCCAGAGAAAGTTAGGATTACACACTATCTTGTAGAACGTCATCAGAATGATCAGATACTCATCATCGGTCAATACTTAGACCAACTCAAACAATTGGCTGATGAATTGCAAGCTCCACTGCTGACTGGTCGCGTTTCAACA
>CBJMBI010000117.1:0-9539 GCA_966427955.1 uncultured Ktedonobacterales bacterium | reverse complement strand
AAGATATCATCAATGTCAAGTTCTAACTCTTACTTCAATATATTTACAAGAGTTCTATTAGTTGACGTTCGGGCTAACAGCAAATACCGAGATATCTGAGGAAATTATGTAAAAAGAGAAGATCGACAAAGAAATGAAGAGGAAGTGGCAAGAAGGCCCATCAAGGAGGAAGTGGCATGGCTGTTCGGCGAGGTCTGCGAGCAGGGACGTTGGATGTGCGTGGCATCAATTCCAAGAACCAAACGCTTTGCTGGACGAGGAGCAAAGCGCCGAGGTTTTTGTCCGTCAGTGCAAAATGGCCGCCCTACTGAGGGTAATGAAGCTTCAAACTTGGAGCTTTAGGAATACGGTGATTTTGCCCTGAGGGATAAGGAACGTTGCCTAGAGCTATTTGGCAAAAAGTTGAGATATATCAGCAAATGCCTTGAACTCTAAGGCGTTTCCTGCTGGGTCAAGGAAAAACATTGTTGCCTGCTCACCCACTTCCCCTTTGAAACGGATATAGGGTTCGATGACAAATTTTACCCCTGCCTCCTTTAGTCGATTGGCCAGCTCCTCCCATGTGTCCATAGGGAGTACCACGCCAAAATGGGGTACAGGGACGTCATGTCCGTCAACTTTGTTGTGGTGGGATTCCTGAGTCACTGCTTCATGTGGCTTATAATGGGCAACTATTTGATGGCCAAACAGGTCAAAGTCGATCCAGGTATCGGCACTGCGCCCCTCTGGACAGCCAAGAACTGTGCCGTAGAAGTGCCGTGCAGCCGCGAGATCGTCTACGGGAAATGCTAGATGAAAAGGGGTTATATCTTTCATTTCGTGTTCTCCCATGGTGATTGGACAGAAAGCGATTTACGTGGCTTGCTGTTGATAGCTAAGCAAAAGATTGTCAAATGTTGTTCCCCTCATACTCCAATGGCATATATAAATATAACACATAACAGCTCCTATGTCAAGATTAAAAAGCATTTCAGTAGA
Organism: uncultured Ktedonobacterales bacterium; assembly: GCA_966427955.1. GTDB lineage: Bacteria > Chloroflexota > Ktedonobacteria > Ktedonobacterales > Ktedonobacteraceae > DASYAN01. The sequence continues at coordinate 8,561 of CBJMBI010000117.1, read as the reverse complement.
GGTCTATAATGAGAGAGAATGTATTTCCTATCAAGTAAGAAAACAATGTTACATGAAATCAAAGTATTGCTTCCCAAGCATAAAGATCCCTCAAGCTGCTTTCGTCAATCCACAGCCATGTGGATCTGTTTGTTGGTTGCTTGGATAGGGACAAGCTGGTTTGCTATACAGCTAATCCTGGTTCCACAGCCCAAAGGATTTATGCCTGATTGGCACGATGCTCGCTGGGTGCAAGCACCTGATAGCATATCTCCAATGGCTTACTTCCGCTACGAGGCAAGATTCGAGGTAATGCCAGATAGTGCCTTTGTGACAGTAGCAGCTAGCCAAGTATTTCGTCTTTATGTCAATGGAGTTTATGTCGGCTCGAATAGAATGGATTTTGTGAGTGGCAGTGCTCCTCAGGCATATATGTTTGATGTCTCCTCAGCATTGCATGGCAAAGTCAATGTGGTGGGACTGCGTGTCGCCAATGTGGATAAAGGCATTCCTCGGGCGAGGGCAACCCTGGCAGCTATGTGGGGGAATCAGATGCGCTATTATGGTACTGGCAGGGGCTGGAAAGCAACAGGACTGGCAACGCTAGCGTACCCGCGTATGGGTAAGACGACTTATGACTGGTCAAAGCCGCACTTTGATGTGAATCGGTGGCCAATGGCCCAACTGGTAGAGCCACCTCCACCATCGTCGCCCCTCTTGAGGGTCAATCCATTAGTCTATGAGCGACCATTACCTACCCACTGGCTGAGTGCTGGACCGGGCCCGGAAAGTTACTTTGTACGACGATTTACTGTTCCATCTGGTTGTGACGATGCATTGCTGCGCGTTGTAGCAACAGGTGAGACAGATATTTTTATCAATGGTCACTTCTATATGAAATGGAATGGGCAAGAGAATGCGCCGCAAGGGAATGTAGTGAATTACCTGAATACAAAGCCCAACAACGGTCAGTCAGCTCCTTATCGCAACGGGTTGCTGTTAGGGGTCTATGACATTTCACCTTATCTGCATGCTGGAGCGAACACGATTGCAGTACATGTGTTGACTCCTGGTACAACAACAGCAAAGGTGGGATTGGACACGCTGAAAAGTGCCATGTCAATGGATATGCTGCTGGGGAATGCTGGAAGTTATAGTAATCCACTAGCCTCAGATGTTGGTTGGCATGCTTCCGCACGAGCTGTGGCTGGCTGGATGCAGGCGAACGACATGGCATTAAACTGGCCATCGCCATTGCCAATGGGGCGTCCTGGCGCTAGTCATGCCTACTATCTACCAGATAGTAATACATCACGAAATATGCAAGTAATCCCTCCATTGCTGATTTTGAGAATAATTGCCTATTCGAGTATCGCTGTGCTAGTCTTCTGGCTGTTGTTGGCATGGTGGTTGAGGCGCTATTATCCATCGCTTTGGGATGCAAGGAAGGCAGCAAGTTTAGTATTCCTACCAGCATTGGCATGCGAAGTAGTGCTGATAGTACTGGCACGCGAACCGCTGATCCCGCAGCCATTTCCTTACACCTGGCAGTGGAGTCTGGTGCTAGCAGCGATATTGGGATTAAGTGGGCTTCTGTTATGGCATCGTGCTAAACAACAAGCCTATAACCAGCATAAAAGGCCGCATCAATGTAGGAAAGGCCGTGAAAATCACCAGTCGCAGGGAAAGTGGTATCTCAAAGCAAAAGCATGGTTAAAGGACAACTGGGGGCTTGTAGTCATTCTAGTGATAGCAATTCCAATGGTATGTTATGATCTGGGATACGAGCCATACTGGCAGGATGAGTTATCTAGTTATTATGCAGCGCTTAATATTATGGCGCATGGCTATCCAGGTTTCCCATCGGGGGTTGTCTATCCAAAAGGTGAGTTGTACTCCTATATATTAGCACTGGTCATGTCAGTCTTTGGCACAACGAGTAAGGTTGTGCCGAGAGCAATCAGTGTGACATGGTATCTGCTAAGTCTGCCATTATTCTATCTGATAGCAAACAAACTGTTTAATCGCCGAGTAGCCTGGTTAGCAACAGCCATGCTAGCATTCTCTCCTTATGCAATGATCTGGGCACGCCAGACGCGGATGTATGAGCAGGCACAGTTCATGGTCATTATAGTGCTATTCCTGTTTTTCAGAGCATTGCAGTTCCGAGAGCAAGCTCGTCCTGTCTATCTGGCAATCCTCAGCTTGATAGTGGCTTACTTCAGTCATGAAGAGGTCTTTATTATTCTGCCAGCTATTGTCATCTGTATGCTAGTCGGCAGTGTAGAAGGCCCGTACGGGATACCTGCAGTACTACGCAAAAAACATTGGTGGATTGCAGCGCTGATTGTGACGATAGTGGTTGGGACGCAGTTGTCTGTGGTACGTCTGACACATCCACCTTTCCTTGGTACAGACCAGAGCATGCGGCCACAAATTCAGTTAACTACCGAGAATATTCCATATTACTTTAGTCTACTCTTTATACCTAAGCCGATAAAAGATGGTACTGTTCCATCAGTGATGGCACAGCCGTTACTGATAATGAATTCCCTGCTGGTATTACTTGGAGGCGTGTTTGCATTCTACCGAAAAAATGCTCGTGCATGCTACTGCACGCTATTTCTGTTGATATCGAGCTGTACGCTAATATTTGTCTTCACGATGCAAGCAGATAGGTACTACTATCCGTTGCTACCAGTCTATTACTTGATGGGAGCTTATGCATTCTGGGAAGCATTAGAGGCACTCTGGAGCTTTGCTCGTCCACTCTTGATACAGCTTTGGGGAGAGAATGATGCACCTGAAGAAGAGCCAAGTTTATCACCATCTGTCCGTATAGTAGTGAAGGCAACGACGGCGCTATTGTGTATAGCTGTGTTATTAGTGCCCATCTTGCCGGTAAGCAATTTCAATCTATTTGCCAGCCGCATCGTGGGTGTACCGTATCATCGGCACTATGCAGATTATGATAATACGGCAAACTATATAAATAGGCATATGCAGCCGGGGGATGTGGTCATTACGATTGCACCTGCCGTGACCGTACTCTATTACGTTGGACATGTTGATTATTTCTTTTCGATTGATCGTGCACTTTTCTTAGTTGAGCAGAATGGAAAGCTAGTAGAAACGACGTCGGGAGGGCGTCCGCTCCTCAATGAGCAGGATTTCGAGACTGTGCTGGCAATGCATAATCGTATCTGGCTGATTACAGATAATGGAGGATACCAGGGTGGAGTGACCAGGAACGGGCGTTTCATTTTTCCGCCGCCCGATTTTCGCCTAGTATATGAAGGATATAGTTCTGGAGTATATTTCCGCAGTGCAGATGGGTAGTTCGCTCTTAAGAGTGGCCTTTCAAGAATCTGGCTCTTCCTAGTGAGGTGGTGTAGACAGATACCGAGAGAGACTTGGCTCGTCTAATGATTAGAGGGTTGTTGAATTTCCATATGTCCCGTCTATGGAAAAAGACAATATCGAAAATCATACGCAGTTATCGTTTCTTGAATAATATGTCACCTCAAAAAAACGGAGGAGTTATTAATGGAGATACCATCGAATACTACATCCCCAGCTCATAAATCAACGTTTGAAGAGAAGCTCAAGCACTTCAAATTCCCCAAGTTTCATCGCGAGAAGCTTAAACCGATTGTCAATGTCAATGAACAGCATGATAATCAGTTGACCATTGGTGCGAAAATTGCCGATGCAGTTGCTGCTGGTATGGGGTATATAGAGATATGTCCAAAAAACCTAGAATAGCTTCTGTTGGAGGGGAGTATTTCCACCAGGAGGTGTCAACTTGTTAGCGATACGTTTCCTGGTAAGTCCTAATCCGCTTGTATGTAGCCATTCATCAAGCATAATAGCTTTTGAACCAGTAACACGAATTACGCCAGTTTTAGACGGTAATTTCTTATAAGGGCCTCCAAGGTGAATACCTGTATGTTTCTTTACTATTGAGATGACTTCTTCAAGAAACTTGATAGATCCAGAACAAAGGGTCCATACATGGTAAAGACAGCCAAAATTTACAGTTGAGGTAATAGAACCATCACCATCAAAGTAACCAAGAAGGAAATCTCGTTCTAAATGTTCGGGAAGCTCAGAAGGCCATTGTATAATCAAGGTCTTTTTAGGAACAATACCGAAGCGTGCTAGATCCGTAACCATCTGAGGAGATGTGAAGGAAAGCGTAGCACTTTCACCTGAAGCAAAACGGGTTGATGATCTCTCTCTCAAGCGCCTATGGATAGTGTGGTTAGGAGCAAGTTCATCTCGAACAAATTCCAATAGTTCATAATCCTTGACCGAGAGTTCAAGATCAATACGAGGTAGAGAACTTACTATCGTACCATCAGCCGCAAGAAAACCAAGTATATAGGCTTGAATAGGCTTATCAACAGTGGAGAAGTATGTATGACGAACAGAATCACGGTTCCATCGGTAACTAGGAGGCGATTCAATGCATCTCTTCTCACGGCGTGCTTTACTAGCACTATTAAAGCACGTCTTACACCAAGGGTGAAGACCATCTTTCCATTTCTTACCACAATAAAACTCTGTAAGAGGTTGTGGCTTTGTGCACTTAGTGCAAATTTTCTCATCCATATAAATATGGTATCAAGGTCCATTTATTTTTGTCAATATCCAGTAGCGCTTTAGGAGGAATGTCTAGTATGTCACTGTTTCAGCGCAAGACTCATTCACATGTCATAAAAAACGTCAACGAACTGCATGATAACTCATTAACGTTTGGCGATCGAACATCAGATAGTGTAGCAGCATATGTGGGATCATGGCGTTTTGTGATTTTAATGACGGTGTTACTCGTTGTATGGCTTGTATGGAATAATATTCCGTTTTTGCCTCATTTTGATCCTGCACCTTTTATACTTCTGAATTTATGCTTATCGTTTCTCGCTGGGTACACAGCTCCGTTCATAATGATGAGTCAAAATCGTCAAGCAACCAAAGACCGTTTAACTGCCGAAAATGATTACAAAACTGATGTCAAGAGTGAGCAAGAAATCAGACATATTCTGGAGCATCTAGATCATCAAGATGGATTAATCCTTCAGGTTGTACAGCGGTTAGAGGCTCAAAATAAACGGATAGATGAGCAAGAGCAGCTTATTTTGCAAATTGTCCAAAAAATGGATACGCAGCAGCAATTTATGAAACAACAGCATGAGGATATACTGAGACTTTTGAATGCAGCCTCGCAGGGAAGTGAGGGATAGATCAGGATGGGGGAGGCTCTATGTTTAAGGCAAATAGAGCCTCATCTAGTACAAAGAATTGTGAATTAAAAGCACATGTGCAATCTTAATCTACCCTGACAGATGAGATCGAGGTAAACTCTCTGGTGTATTAATGGTTTATCTTGGTATATATGGTACATATGTTGTATAGAGAGAGAAAACTTCTGGAGGTATCCTCTTGCGGTCTAATCCAGCAAGATCACGATGTAACCATTCGCTAATGAGGGCTGCACTTTTTCCCCCATAGCGAATTGCGAAAGCTGTATTGTTCTTATCTATGTGAGCCAAGGGCACATCTAACACAGCGTTAATTTTGTGTGCAGTTTGCTCAAGAAAAGCTGGGGAAGCTGAGGTGATACTAATAATATAATGCGGAGAAAGTTTTCTTTTATCAGTCATTAAACAACCGTCCCCATCTAAAATCCCCAGTAGAAATGAATTTACAAAAGCTTCAGGTAATAAAGTGGGCCATGTCAAAATATGACTTTTCTTAGGAACTATACCAAGCTTAGCCAAATCCTTGCACATTTCCGGGGAGGTAAAATGCACTTTTGCCAATTTATAGTCCCGGCACCGCTCCATTAAGATGGGTGAGCCTGGAGCCAGTTCATCGCGAACAGTTTCTGTGAGTACTCGATCCTTCTCATGAACTGAAAATTTGACACGTGGACGATCTGAATAAACGCAACCATCTGATGCTAGGAGGCCCAGAATATATGCCTGGATAGGCCGATCAATCTGACGAAAATAATCATGACGAACCATCGCCATTTGCACACGCCGTTTATCTGGTTTATCGCCTCGTCTTTTTGCATGAGCCTCCTTATTATGTGCAGACCAACATACCTTGCAGTAAGGAGAAAGCCCATCAGGTTGTGCTGCATTTCAGTAAAAAAGATCATGTGAAATGTATTGTGAACATTTGGGACACCACTTGTTGGTTTTATCATCTTGCATATTTCAATACCTTGCTTGTCTTGAATATCTCTGGATAGATCCTCCAGAGGCAGTGTTTCAGTAACGTTAGTCCACCTTGCTACCATCTGCCATTCTTCTTGTGTTACATAGACTTTCTCATCCTCTCTTTTATAGGTTTGTAGTTTTAAATATAGAAAAGTATCCTCTGTATAATAATAAACTATTTTGGATATGTTTGTCAATTTGCTTGAGAAGCCGTCTCACACGGTTCAGTTGTATCGCCTTCTAGAGCCAACTGACGTGGAGACCATCTCCATATCAGAAGAATGTTTCTCCCAATGGTGGGTGAGAAAGCCTTTCAGTCAGCCTGTCAGGCTGAAGCAACCTATCCTTGTAAAATGGCTCTAGGAGCAAACCAAAAATCAGAGACATCTTTTTGATAGGCAACAAATGCATCTAAAGATGCTCCTTTGTATAGTTCGTGTGAGAAGAACTCAATAGGAGCTTTCTTGTAACTCATAGTTATCTCCTTGTCTCTACTGTTAAATATACCAATGGGCTATAGAGGTTTACTATGTATATTCAATGATGATACTGTAGTATACAGAGAAAGAGGGCATATAACAATGAGCATACTAGTAATGAAAGTAAAACAAAAAGGGGGTACGAACTGTGGAATCTATTGCACCAATGATTGCGCTTGTGATTGCCGTTGCGGTTGCTATCTGGTTTCTATGGAGGGTTATTTTTGTGATCACAGGCATCATTATAGCACTCTGTACACGCAAGGACGATCGTAGTATAGAGAAAACTGTCACTTTTATTGCTCGTATAATCTTCAGTGTGATCGTGCTCAGTTGGGTAGTCGTCGGCTGGGTAGTCGTCGGCATACACAAAGATGTGCCAGACTGGATTCGAATAGCAGTTATGTGGTCTTTTATCATATTTGGGTTAGCAATAACGATTAGTATATTCATAGTTATAACAGACAAATTTCTGCGGACACTTAGAAAGGTACAGGGAAAATAAATCAAGAGTTCGCAGATTGATAGAAAGTTTATCATCATCTATAGCATGACGAAATTTCTGAGATTTTGAAGATAATTGAGGAGAAATCTATGCCAAGAAGAGTCTATGGTGGTATCGAAGGCGGGGGACAAAGTTTAACTGTATTATCGGTACTGACCCCGATCATGTGCTCGCTCCCCCCTATACCATCCCCACAACCGATCCACAGTCCACGCTTGATGCGGTCACGCGTTTCTTTCAGCAGACACTGCAAGACCATAAAGACGTTGAACTCGTCGCAGTTGGAGTGGGATCATTTGGACCAATTGATCTCAATCCAACTTCTGCAACGTATGGTTATATCACGACGACACCAAAGTCTGGTTGGCAGTACACCGATATCGTCAGCTCCTTAAAAGATCGCTTGGGAGTGCCAGTTGCTTTCGATACAGATGTCAATGCTGCCGCGCTTGGTGAGTACTGCTGGGGGGCAGCACAGGGATGTGATCCAAGTGTCTATATTACGGTAGGGACCGGCATTGGTGGCGGCATCTATGTCAATGGTGCACCTCTGCATGGCTTAATCCACCCGGAGATGGGCCATCTCCAGCTTCCTCGGCTCGATGGTGACAATTTCCCTGGTGTCTGTCCCTATCATGCCCACTGCTGGGAAGACATGGCGAGCGGTCCAGCCATTGCTGCTCGTGTAGGCAAACCAGCACAATATCTCCTGTTCGACCATCCCGCGTGGGAGATTGAGGCCCACTATCTGGCAATGGGGATAACCAGTATCATGTATATTACTTCACCTTGTCGTATTATCCTCGGTGGTGGTGTGATGCGACAAGAGCATCTATTTCCACGAATTCGATATTATGTACAAAAAATTCTAAATGGATATTTGAATCACAAAGCTTTGATGGATGATATTGCATCTTTCATCGTACCTCCAAAGCTTGGTTCTCGTGCTGGCCTATTTGGGGCTCTCGAATTAGCGAAGCAAAAGCTGTAGAATGATGGAACCTCTGGCTCACTAACTCTCAATCGAAATTGTCACATTCATTTGAATGGTGCCAACAATATAATATAGACAAGTAGAGGTGGAAGCAGGTCAAGTGGTGGTCAACTCAAATGACTGCATAAAATCTCAGGCTGAACATTGGGTGATGCGGTTGTATCCGTAATTGCACAGGATTGGGAGGGTATTCGGTTGAAGAAGGTTATACCGTTGTTATTTTTTGCCTCATTATCATTACAGCTATTAAATGGAGCAAATGTACATGCTGTTGGCCCGGTAAAAGTTTGGCTGCAAGTTATGGATTCGTGCAAACAGGCGCTGCCTGGGGCCAATTTCACATTGATAAATCCTAGCGGTTCCTCAGTAGACAA
>CBJMBI010000116.1:0-9566 GCA_966427955.1 uncultured Ktedonobacterales bacterium | reverse complement strand
TATCATTGCGTAATGGTTTGTTGCTCTTGCCCTCATAAAGTGTACAAAGAGAGAAGTGATTTGTCTAGGACATCTGCTAGACAACTACAGGACGTTTGCATTTACCTGATAGTTTTGATTAAGCATATTTAGGTTGGTAGAGTGGTTAAATATCTATTTCGTGGAAGATTTGCTATTCAGCCGAAAAAAAGACCAACTGTTATCCCAATCCCAATGAGAGTAATGATGATTCCAACAAGAATAAGAGCATCATTCTTCGTAAGGGCAGCATTGATGACTAATAGGATACCCAGAAGAGCCATTCCACATAAAAACAGGGTAGCAAAGATAAACAATGGATATAGCAGTATTTCTGGATATATAGATAGCAGCCACATAAATCCAATGATGCCGATGAATATTCCAAAAATAACAATAGATTGCATGACAACCTCTTTTTCTAGGAACAGAATGAAGATAAGTTCCCCTCTTAAAGATATCGGTCTGTGTGTTTACAATATTAACGTCGACAATAGGATATTATGACTCTTCTTTTTTTCTTTATAGATGAGATGCATGAGTGGAGAAGCCAGATATCTAACTTGATGGGCACTCTAGGGCTAGGGTCCTTCCTTTGAGAAATGAGTGTCTTTGTGTATGAAGCAGAGAGCAAGATAGTAAGCAGATAGTCATCCAAGAGAAAGTTGGGAAAGCTCTACCAATAGAACCAGAATACCACCAAATCAAGGCCATTTTTCACTTTCAACTGTTTAGGTTTTGATGTACGATGGCAAAATCTATTTATAGGACCACACTAGTTGTGACCTTTTGTGGGCAAAATAGATATTCTTCTACTATGCAGTTTAATCCCTTTGGCAGCTGCTCTCTTTCTCATTCTATTTTAGACAAACATGCATAAAGGAAAAGCTTCTATGCGTTTCTGTTTCATCATTGAAAAGGAATATCGAAATAATCCAATGCCAAGGGTTGTAGCAGACCAGCTTGTGCAATGGGGTAATATCGTTGATCTCTTAGAGCCACAAGAAACGGCGATATGTTTATCAGATATGCACTTACAAGGCTATGACGCTTATGTGCTCAAAACAGTTGCGGGTGGGCCCGGGCTGAGCATTTTAGAAGCGGCTGAAGCGGCGGGTATCGCCACTATCAATAAAGTACGTGCCATTCGCCTAGTGCGCAATAAAGCAGTTGCTGCTACATATGCTCAGGCCCATGGCCTACCTATGCCACTCACCTACTTTGTCACCCATCTTGACCTGCTCAAACAGATGCCTCTGGAGATCTATCCTATGGTAGTCAAGCCAAATAATGGGAGTTCCTGCCGAGATATCTATCGAGTGAATAGTCCTGCAGATCTAGATGCATTAGTCATAGCTAAGAAAAACGAGAACTTTTTTCTGGCGCAGCGTTATGTGGAAAATACGGGCTATGATATTAAAGTCTATGTGATAGGCAAAGAAGTCTATGCTGTTGCCAAAAAGTCTCCCTTGCATGGTGATATCACAGAAAAGCTTATTCCATTAACACCTGAAATGCGCAAATTAGCACTAGACACAGGAAGAATCTTTGGATTGGATATCTACGGTATTGATCTCGTCGAAAGTCCTCAAGGCTTAGTCATGCTGGATATCAACGATTTTCCCAGCTTTGGTTATGTGCCGGGAGCAGTCAGACAGGTGGCAGAATATATTCTTCATGCAGTAGGCCGAGTGGAAAATAAAAATTCTGTACGATTTGAGCATAGGAAACGCCACCGTCAGACTGTTCTGAAAAGAATGTTACAAATTGTAAAATAACAAGAATTATATTAAACTAAAAAGAAAATAGGATCAAAAGATGAAAATATGCCTTATTATGGATAATCCAGCAACTCTTCATCATCCTGTTATCGGAGTAGCATGGCAAAAATTAGGGGAAAGGCATGATGTACGTTTGATTGATGTACAAAGCTTAACAGAAGAACAAGCTATTGCTCAAGAGCAGACATACCCTCAAGCCAATCTCTATCTGTTGAAATCGCATGCACGGCAAGCATTAGGACTTGCCCATTTCCTAGAACAACGTGGTGCACTTGTTGTGAATAGTTGGGCATCATCTCTTGCATGTCAGGATCGTGTCCTTATGTCACAACGAATGGAAGAGGTGCATCTTCCCTGGCCACGCACCGAATATTTTTCCAGTATAGGGAGTCTCCTGGCACAATCCAACCTTCTCTCAAGGCTGGCCTTTCCTCTGATGATTAAAAGTCACTATAGCTATCGTGGTGACCTGGTAAGCAAAATCAGCTCTATTGAAGAGTTACAATCGCTGGCACCTCAATGGGGGAAAGAACCAGTTATCATTCAAAAGTTTGTTGCAGGAGATGGATGGGATGTCAAACTCTGGGTCATCGATCAGCAGATATTTGCCGCCCGTCGCCGTACACCATTACTAGCTAATGCTCCTAAAGAAGACATTCCTCTGGAGTTCGAGGAATTGCCAGAAGACTGGATTCGCATGACGTTAGCAATAGGCAGTGTCTTCGATTTGTGTCTCTATGGTGTAGACCTACTTGTTAGCGAGGAAGGTCCTGTCATTGTGGATGTCAATTCATTTCCTGGTTTTCGTGGTGTGCCAGGAGCTAGCGATGCCCTAGTAGGACTAATAGAGCGTTTATGCTATTCTGAAATCTAAGCATCAATATATTGAAAAGATTGATTGGTCATGAATTAAGCAGGGAAAGGCTGGTCATAGATATGAACGATTCTGTAACGGATGCCCAACTGTCCATCATAGATCTTCCTTTGGTGATCACCCAACTTTTCAAGCGAGCACAGCAACCACTGTTAACAGATACTCACAGGCAACCAGGGCTGTTTGTACGCTATTTACGTCGTAAGCCAGGCAGGGGGTTGGCTGTCATTTATGCCATCGATCAGATCAACACCCTCCAGAAAGCGGGTCTTAATGATCCAAACCTAACGATCAGCTTAATGCTAGATGAGCAAGCCCTCAATGGCACACACATTCGCTTTAACGCAGAGCAAGCTTCTCAAGCTCCCCTGGAAGTATCGTCCGCTGGGATTTTGCGTATTCCAGAGTTAGGGCTCGCAGTACAGAGATTTCCAGCCGATGCCAGTTTACCAGCTCTGGCTGCAAGTTGTGATACTGCTCCCCACAGTCCTGTATGGCAAGCATTACAAAGAGCAGCACAGACCCAATTACATGATGAGGGATGGCAACTGACGTGGGCTAAGGCTGACCCCATTCGCTATAAGCCTGCTAGCCGCTGTGTGATTCGTTATCACCTTCAATTAGAACACTCCCAATTCGCACAACTGAAGCAGAAAACACTGATGATTTTCGGGAAGGTCTATGCTGACCCTGAGAAGGCTGGTCGTGTCCAATCACTGCAACAACAATTGTATGAGGAGCAGATAAGAGCTGATGAGATCCCACTACTTCCTCGCCCACTTGGTATGCTAGCATCTCTCGGACTGACCTTCAATGAGGCTATCCAGCCAACTATGGATCATTTGACAGATGAAAAATGGCATATATTGCGTACAGGTACAAAAGCGTTACAGCCACAATTAGTATGTGAATATGGAGGTAGCATTACAAAAATTGTCATACCAGATGATGAATTGTATCTGGCTGGACAAGCATTAGCATCTCTGCACTGTAGTTCAGTGAGATCTCCAGATGCACCGCGCACTGGGGCGAAAGAGGCGAAGCAAGCCAGAGTGCGAGCGGCACTCATTGCAGCGCATAATCTAGCTCAAGCAGATCAAGTACAAGCACTAGCACACCAACTCGCTTCACAATTAGAAGCCTTGCATCCAGATAGCTATTTACCCGCACATGGAGGGTTTAAGCCCAGCCAGTTACTTTTCCATAGCCACCGTGTTTTTCTCGTTGATTTTGATGGCTTTTGCCTAGCTGACCCAGCCCTCGATGTGGGCTATTTTCTGGCTTATCTGCGCCCGAGTGGGCTCTGGTATCATAAGCAAGGAATGCGCGAGTGGTTTGATGGGGCAGCAACCGGTTTTCTTACAGGATATCGCGAGACGATGCGTATGAGAGGTATGACTAACAAAATAATCGCTAGCATCCTAGAACGTTCTCGACTGTATGAAGGAGCACTGCTTCTCAAGATCGCCGCTCGTCGTGTTAACCGCCTCAATAGTCCCCGACTGCAAGAACTCTCGGCGATACTAGATGAGATTAAAGCATGCCTCACCCTAGAAAGGGAGAGAAAGTAATGTTATTTAAATTCCTCTGGCGTAATCTGAAAGGTTATCGTTTTCTCTTTGTTCTAACCATCATCATCGCGGTCAGTCAGGTGGGTTGCGATATTGTTTCGGCATTACCACTCAAATTTATCCCGAGTAAAATTAGTGGCGATCATTCAGCGGACCCAGCTTGTGACTTTCCGTTCTTGGACTCTACTCTTGATCTATTTGATATCTGGTTCCCCGACTATTCGCCAAATGAGCCAGGGAAGGTGATTCGAGTAAAAGCGGAACCATGCAAATCATCAACACTTAAAGAGACCCATCATGGTGTTACTAGTGTAATTGTTTTTTCGGTCTTTATGCTTATCATCTTCGGAGCTTTGGGGGCGCTACTGACTTATTTAGCTCTTGCTCTTTCTGCATCTATTGCTCAGAATCTTGCAGCGAGACTACGCAATCAGCTCTTTAACCATCTGCAGCACCTTCCTCTTAATTGGCATGGTAAGCAAAAGAAAGGAGATCTCGTTCAACGCATCACAGGGAATATTGCTGATATTGAAAAACTGGTGACAGATGGCCTAGTGGATATGGTAACTGGAATACTCACATTAGTAGGTGTGGCTATCATTATGTTCTATATTAGTCCACAATATACCATTATTTCACTTGTCATTGCACCCATTCTCTTCCTGATAGTAATCGCTTACACGCGTAATATCAAGAAAGCTGCGAAGAAAGCTGCTAAAGCTGGTGGACAGGTAGCTAATGTTGCAACTGAAGATATGAATGCTCTCACAGTGATTAAAGTCTTTACTCGTGAAGAGCGCGAAGCGATACGTTTTGGAAAAAAGGTAAAAGAGCAGCATAAAGCCAGCCTTCGTGCAACCAGTTTACAGGCACAATTTACACCACTGGTGGGCATCCTTCTTATTGCTGGGACAGCCATTGTGATAGGAATAGGTGGCTATGTGACAGCAGGCCATGATTTCCCAGTGGCCTCTTTTGTCATACCAAAGAAAAGTATTGATATTGGTACTCTAGTCTTCTTCCTCACCTGTCTGAAAATGCTCTATCAACCAATGCGTAACCTCTCCAAACTTACCACTCTGTCCAGTAGTGCGGCATCGGGGGCAGAGCGTATTCAGGAAGTGTTGGATCAGGCCTTGGAGGTAGTAGAAAGCCAAACGCCTTACGATGGTCCCCAGAAGCTGCGTGGTCACATTACCTTTGAAAACGTCGTTTTTGGCTATACTGCTGAGCAACCAGTCTTGAAAGGTATCAATTTAGATATTCCTGCTGGGAAAAAGATTGCTTTGGTTGGTTTGTCTGGTGGTGGAAAAACGACGTTGGTCAAGCTTATTCCTCGCTTCTATGAGATTCAAGAAGGCTCTGTGAAAATCGATGGGATTGATAATCGCAATTACCCGCTAGCTCTCCTGCGACAGAATGTGAGTATGGTTCTGCAAGAGTCGGTCCTGTTTGAGGGCACCCTGCGCGAAAATATTGAAGTAGGGCGCCCTGGAGCAAATATGTATGATATTGTTGAAGCTGCAAAAAAAGCTAATATTCATGATACCATTGTAGATCAGCTAGGAGGATATGACCGAATAATTCGAGAACAAGGAAAGGATTTATCGGGGGGACAGCGGCAGCGCATAGCGATTGCGCGTGCCATTTTGCGTGACGCTCCCATTCTCATCCTAGACGAGCCGACAGCAGCTCTCGATGTCGAAGCTGAGGCTGAAGTTATGCATGCTCTGGATAAGCTAGTTGTCGATCGTACCGTGCTCATGATTTCTCACCGTCTGAGTACGCTTGGCAATGTTGATGAAATTGTTGTTCTGAAAGATGGAGTCATCGCCGAGCAAGGAAGCTATAGAGACCTCAAGCAGCAAGGTGGTATCTTCGCGGGATTACTCGAAGAGCAGAATCGCTATAATATTGAGAAAATCGGAGAACAGCCTCCTACCAGTTCTGCTATGGATACTCTAGATTTAGACTTTGCGCCTACGCTCAGATTGAAAAGGGCTAAAAAGAGAGGTCAAACAATAATTAGGGAAAATGATGATAAGAAGGCAGAAATAAAAATAAGCGAAAAAGAGGGTGTTGAAGTTTAAAATGGAATAGCGAATATTTGGTCCTCACAAAACGATGCCCGTTGGGTGAGGAGATGTTGTAGCCACAAATAGCTCTTTTTCTTACAAAGAGCACTAGAGCAAGTGCTCTTTGTAAGTATCTTCAATGCAGAAAAATCGCGAGCTTAACTTCTCACTTTACATCGATCAAAACTTTATCTCTCATGTGCAGAATTGACCCTCTCTGCTTGTTCTAAATCTGGAGAAGTTCCCTTTTTGTTGTCAATATGATCAAGCATAGCATATTCGTGAATAAATCTTTCTGTCATCTCATGTGCAATACTATCAGAATACTGCACTGGTGGAGATTTCATCAGATAGGCGCTTGGGCCTTCCAGAGTGCCACTCAGGCCATGATCCAACGCAAGTTTGATCAGGCGTACAGCATCGATGACAACGCCTGCCGAATTGGGAGAGTCCCATACCTCCAGTTTGAGTTCTGCATTTAATGGTACATCTCCAAAGGTACGTCCCTCTAGTCGAATGTAGGCCCATTTGCGATCTTCTAGCCAAGGAATATAATCAGAGGGACCAATGTGAACATTATCTGTACTGAGTTCATAATCAAGTTGACTGGTAACTGCGTTGGTCTTGCTAATCTTCTTTGATTCGAGGCGCTCACGTTCCAGCATATTGTAGAAATCAGTATTGCCACCGACATTAAGTTGCATAGTACGCTCTAGCAGCACTCCACGTTCACGGAAGAGGTGCGTCAGGATGCGGTGAACAATAGTTGCCCCTACCTGGCTTTTAATGTCGTCGCCAATCATTGGCAAATTTTTCTCTTTGAAGCGCTCCTGCCAGTATTGCTCGCGTGCGATGAAGACCGGGATACAGTTGACAAAACCAACATTTGCTTCAAGTATCTGTTCTACGTACCACTTAGTTGCCGTCTCAGAACCGACCGGTAGGTAGTTGATGACAACATCTGTATTGGTTTCCTTTAAGATCTTCACAATGTTATCAGTCTGACCAGGAGCCTTCTTGATAATTTGTGAGAGATACTTGCCCAATCCATCATGGGTCATACCACGAGATACTTTGACCCCCAGAGGTGGCACATTAGCGAACCGATAGGTATTATTGGGTGAGGTAAAGATAGCCTCGCTGAGGTCTTTTCCCACTTTGTTTTCATCTATATCAAAAGCAGCGCTAAATTCGATATCATTAATGTGATATCCTCCAAGATTTACATGCATCAATCCTGGAACGAAATCTTCCGGTTGTGCATTGCGATAATAGTGGACGCCCTGTACGAGGGAACTGGCACAATTGCCTACGCCAATAATGGCGACACGTACTTTTTTCTTGTTTACCATGATCTTGAATCCTCCAAAATCTTCTAAATAATCTGCCTTTTCTTTTTATACTTTTAAAGCTGCTGGCGCATGTTAGGCTATGAAACTAACTGACCCGAATTGGGACATGATCGTAGCCTGTTGCTCCATTAGGAACAGTTCCCTGCTCACGGCTCGTTTGTAGTTCGCCAGTACCATCAGTTGCACGGCAGACTAGCGTGTACTGGCCAGGCAATAAAGGTGTCCACTGCCAGGACCACAAAACCCAGGCATCCTGTGATAGCGGCGGCTGCAAATTCGCTTCATGCCAGATTGTACCTCCATCAACACTGACTTCAACTTTCTGGATCCCACGATTTCCTGCAAAAGCAATACCCCCAACTTCTACTGTCTGTCCTAAGCGAACAGTATCGCGGGGATGATCGATACGACTCGTTGTATGCAGTGGGCCATTATACCAGCCCTGGTCGGAATAGAGCCCTCCCACAAAGTGATCTGTTAGTTCGACACGGGTCACCCATTTGGGATTCTCCTCGCCGTAGCGCCCAGGGATTAGAGCACGCAAGGGATAGCCATGCCGCTGCGGAAGCTTTACACCGTTCATCTGCCAGGCCAACAGAGCATCAACTGCCAGCACATCATCCAGAGGCAGACTTATATTATAACCATCAATGCTATAAAATGCGATATATTTTGCATCTGTCAAAAATCCTCCATGGCGTTCTAGCAATGTGTGCAAAGTAACACCTTGCCAGATAGCCGTACTCATCAGACCATGCCCGATACCATTAGCTATGCATTCAAGGGTAATGGCTCGTGAGGTTGAAGGCAAATTCTGCAATTCAGCATAGGTATACGAACCAGGATTTTTCACCAGACCAGTCACCTCCAGTCGCCAGAGATTAATATCTGGTACCGGATCAACTGTATTCTGCGTAACCACATAGTGCTCACTATTAGGTGTAATAGGTAGCGTTACCAGATTACGGGGATTTGTCTGCAAACCATCATAGGAAGCGTAGTTGTTTAGATAACTACGTACAAGCCCAACTGTGCTACCAACGCCACCGACAGTTAATGCAGTTACACTGGCACGCGAGAGCAGTTGTCGCCTACCAAGCCCAACTCTCGATGAAGTAGATCGAGGTAGTAAAGCACGATAGGCTATACATAGCACCACACCATACACAGTGAAATCAAGTAGTAGACCAACAGTTGAAGCCAGACGAGCCCAGTTGATGGGTAGTCCCAGAAAGTTCTGGCGCAACTCATCCCAGAACAGCAGAATCCCTAGCAAAGTCATGGTGATAAGAAATCCCAGGGTTGTGAACCACTCCCGTCTTGTAGGCCTAAAAGCAGTAGCAGGCAATTTCACACAAACAATAGCAGCGTAGAGCAAACCAAGTGTGACTCCAAGCCCGATCATGCCCAGCAATGCCAGACCAAGTGGGGTTGTTTTTGCATTAGGACCATATGTTACCAGCAGATGCACAAAAGTATGTACATCGAGATGTTTCAACACAAAATCGCCAAACAGCTCCACAGGAGTTGGTATACCGAGCCACAGGCGCAAGACACCCATCATTACAACGGCCAGTAAGCTTGCAGTCAGACCCGCTCCTAACCCACAGAGCCCGGATAGGAGCCATGTGCGCCATATTGAGTAATGAACAGAAGCTGCTGCTTGCTCGTCAATTTGGGGTTTGTGATGAGTACTGCTCATAGTCCTACCCATTGATTTTCATATAGCCGCGTCTGAAACCAACGAGGGCAGCTATGCCCAGCACTATTATCACGGGGTCATAAACGCAGAGATAATAGAAAGGCCAGAGCGCATTACTAGTTACAAAATATGCAGAGATCGAAGCACAGACGAAATACCATATTACCACAGTTGCTAGTCCCTTTGCATTTAG
>CBJMBI010000115.1:0-9585 GCA_966427955.1 uncultured Ktedonobacterales bacterium | reverse complement strand
CATATTGATTTAGAGTTACCTGTCAATCCTGTGCTTCTTCAAGCAGATCACGAACGCTTGACCCAAGTCCTTGTCAACCTCGTTTCTAATGCAGTGAAGTATTCACCAGAAAATCAGCCTATAAAAGTCACTGTTGCAGAGAACCAAACCCATGCGGTTGTGCAAGTCCATAATGGTGGCTCGGTGATTCCTCAGGAGTTCCAAAAGCAGATTTTTGAACCCTTTTTTCGTCTCCCGAGTGATAAGCAGGGATCAGGCCTCGGCCTTGCCATCAGTAAAGAGATTGTTGAACGACATGGTGGGCATATATGGGTAGAGTCATCTGAAGAGAAAGGTACTACCTTTTCTCTGGAACTCCCTGATTAGCAATACGATACTCTAGACGGGCCACTCCGAGTTTTTGTATAATTCATTAAGGCTTTTATTGTCTGGCGGGCAGGGAAGCGTTGAGTAAAACTTGGAGTTTGCGATGACGCTCGATAGGAGAGATCAGCCCTTGCTCGCGGCCAAATTCACTATGCCGCAATCCTATGATAGGATGATTGTTCCCCGCCCGCACTTATATCATAAACTTGATGATGCCGCCAACTACCCTCTCATCTTGATTTCTGCTCCTGCTGGTTTTGGCAAAACGACCTTACTTCGTGAATGGTTGCGTCAGCCATGTCGACAGCCTCTGCTCTCAGCATGGCTGGCACTCGAACACAATGATAATGATTTGTCACGTTTCCGGTCTTATTTGATTGCTGCTTTGAAAAATCTAAATTTGTCTAGTAGCGCAACCTTTCGGTCACTATCAGATGCTCGTGATGAAGAGATATGGATTATGCTAGTCAACGCGTTGGCCGAACTCTCTGTTGATATAGTGCTCGTGCTAGATGACTATCATGTAATCACAGATAAGGCTATTCACCAAAGTGTTGCGTTTCTCCTTGAACATTGCCCACCACATTTTCATCTAGTGATCTCTTCTCGGACTGATCCTCCACTGCCCCTGACACAAATGCGTGTACAAGGTCGGGTAGCAGAGTTACGTATGGCAAATCTGCGCTTTACAGTTGATGAAACAATGACATTTTTTCACCAGTTGAAGGGTCTCCCATTATCTGTAGAAACTATCCAATCGTTCCATAGGAATACTGAAGGCTGGGTTGCCGCTCTCCAACTTGTCGCTCTCTCGTTGCAAGATCATCATGCACCATGTACCAATACCATTTTGAGTTCGTCTTGTTTGGGAATCGATCGTTACCTCACGAATTATTTCGTTGAGGAGGTATTAGCAAGTCTCCCAGAACATGTGCAGAATTTTTTACTGGTTACATCGATCTTGCAACTGATGAATACGAATCTTTGTGATCAAGTGGCGCAGCGCACCGATAGCAAGGAGATGTTAGAATGGCTTGATCAGTCTAATCTTCTTATCTCCTCAACCGATACCATGGGCGGTTGGTATCGCTATCATTGCTTATTCGGCCATTTCCTGCGTTCCCGTGCCCAGCAAATACATCAGGATTTGCTACCGCTCCTCCATTTGCGAGCTAGTACTTGGTACGAAGAACATGCTTTACCTATTGAAGCAATTAATCATTCAATTGCAGCCTGCGCATTTGAACGGGTGGAATTGCTGGTAGAAAGGTATGCTGGCTCGCTTTTTAGACACGGACAAGTCGGAGTTGTTTATTCCTGGCTCAAACAGTTACAAGAGAGAGGCATCATAGCTACACACCCTTGGGTTGCATATCTCTATGCCTGTAGCTATCTCCACACTGGTCGGCTGGAAGAAGCCGACCAATCACTGCGGCAAGCGGAAGAGTACTGGAGAGAACGCGGACAAGTGGAGATGTTGAGCAAAATCAACCATTTCCAAGCTTATATTGCACTTTTGCATGATGATGGAGCTTTAGCAATAATGCATGCTCGGCAGGCCCTCGAACTAGCTCCAGTTGGCTCAAGCTTGGCAGGTATTTCACAGGTGCTGCTTGGAGCCGGCTATCTCTCTTGCGGGGATCTCTTACAGGCCCACGTCGCCTTACTTCAAGGTCAGCACAACTGCCAGTGTGAACAGGATGCGATATTACCATCTATGGCAATACTTTACCTAGGAGACCTTTACCTGTGCCAGGGACGTCTGCAGGAAGCTCTGTCATACTATCGGCATTCTACTGAACGTTTTGATGAATATATGCCTTGGTATCCAATCATAGCCCACTGTCGCTTGGGCGAGGTATATTGTGAGTTGAATGATGTTTCGTCTGCCGAAGAATCTCTACGGCGAGCTATGCAATTGGCTAGTGAGATTACCCCACGCTGGATCTTGCCTTGGGTTCCGCTATTGGCTGCTCGTATTGCCTGGCTGCACGGCGAAAAAGAACAGGCCTTCCAATGGCTAGATAAGGCTGAGCATGATGCACGATACTTGGGCGAACTAGGTGTTATTCTGGCCTATGCGCTTGCGCTACGCATACAATATTTGCTCGCCGATGGAAATGTAGACGCTGCTCATTACTGGTGGGAGCGCTACAACCACTTACCGTTTTCCAATAAGATCAAACCATCTCTCTTCGCAAGTGACATGTGGTCTCTAACACGCGCAAGGCTGCTCATTGCCCAGGGTCTTCCAGAAGATGCTATTGCCATATTGGAAGATAGACGCTCTCTAGCACAAAAGCAAGGTCGGATACATAGTGAAATAATTATGCTAGTCCAGCAAGCTTGTGCCTATAATATGGCCGGCGATATTCGATGTGGAAAGCAGAAGCTCGAACGTGCCTTATTTCTGGGTGAACCTAGTACATATCGTCGTGTATTTCTTGATGAAGGGAATATTATTGCCTCTTTGCTACTGCGCATCTATGATCGGCAGAAGAAGCAGCATAAACAGGGGAATAACAATAGTACATTTGCATATATGTGCTCTTTGCTTACTGGATTTGGATACAATATTGATCTGAGTGATTTTTATCGTCACTCTGCACATAAGAGAATAAATTGGCCATTACCATCAGCAATTCCGGCTACTCGACAGATGATCGATCCACTCAGTGAGCGCGAACAAGAAGTGCTTCGGTTGATTGCTGAGGGCCAATCCAATCAACAAATTGCACAAACTCTTGTGGTGGCAGAAAGCACTATTAAGACGCATTTAAATAATATCTATGCTAAACTGAACGTTAATTCCCGCCTGCAAGCCCTGACCAAGGCATATACATATGGCCTCTTAGAACAACAACACTAAGACTATCGTTTATTGTACCTTCGAGGAGTGCTTCAGATGATTCGCCTCTACGTCACCTCTGCTCAACAGACCCAGTTCGTATGCTCTAGTAACAGCTTGTAAACGAGTATGGACACGTAATTTAGCGTAAATATTGTTAAGGTGTGTTTTAACTGTACTAACTGTTACTACTAGTGCACGCGCGATTTCCTGGTTCGATAAGCCCTCGGCAATTAAAAGCAGGACGGTACGCTCACGTTCACTGAGCGCATCAAGCAGGAGTTCCTCGCGTTCCTGAGTATGGTGGTGCGATGTAGTCCAAGATGTGGGTATGTCTTGTCCTAGTGCAGCTAATATTGTGTAGATATATTCAAGCGAAATCTTCTCTTGCTCATTTACAGGTCGCCGCTGGTAGCGATTACAAAATTCGGTCAGCAAGATGGCCATGACAGGTCCTTCGTCAACGAAAGTGCGAATATAACCGGCTGATTCGGCCATGGATAGGGCTCGTTCGAGTGTCTGGAGAGTCTGATATGTGTTCCCTCCTGCATGATAGGCCAGCGTTAGTAAGACTAGGATAGCAATGACACTGCCATGTCGTCCTTGCTCTAGTGCAATCTGTAGGACCTCCTCAAGGAGGGCAATAACAGTATCCGATCTCTCTTGGGCAATCATCAAGCGTCCTTGCATTAAGGCATAGGACTCCTTTTCGTACGGGGATTCTTCCGCTCCGGTCAACACAGCGGAATTAGCAGCAGCATTATTGTTGAATGCAGCGGATGGTGTTTCTGCTTCCATCGACTGTGTAAGGCTAGATATGGCAGTGTTTTTGTTAGGGAAAATAAGAGGCACTTCTGTTCTGATTGGTTTAAAATGGCAATATCCAATATCTAGGTTACCAAGCGAAAGAAGTGGCATTTCTGCGCCAATTGGCTGATTAAAGCCCGTACTGGATGGAAAAATCAGAGACACTTCTGTTCTGGTTGCCGCCTCATGCTGGTAGTGTTTAGCCCAGGAAAGGGCAGCGTTCATATCACCCTGAGCGAGAAAGAAGTGCACACGCAAGTTGGCAATGGCCGCAATTGCCATACGATTTATGCCAAAGCGTCGTGCACTTTGCTCTGCCCGGTCAAGCCATGTCTGTACTTCGTCGGGTTCGCTACGTATCCAGGCCAATTGGGCTGCCAGGATAGAACTTTCTGTGCTCACGAAGCCTTCTGGTCGCCCTTTTTCGATGATGTGCAATGCTTGTTTCCAGTGTTTGTGTGCTGCCGCAAGATTATTCCACTCTCGATAAATCTTTGCCAGTTGCACATGAGTATCAGCACTATACCATGCCTGCAACTCATCAATCTCGGCAAGCATTTGCTGGTAGGTCTGGTACGCAGCACGCAGATTACCCTGCACAAGATATACTTTTCCAAGATATATAGTTGCTAGTTGCATAGAAACGATATTTCCACTCTTCTGACTTAGACGGTACCCCTCACTCAGTGCCGTCCGGGCTTGTACTATCTCACCCATGAGCAAGTACGCACCTCCCAGTGCGACTAGCGCACTTGCATGAAGCGATATGTCATGACCATTTGCTAGAGCAAGTGTCTGTTGGGCATGACTCATGGTTTGTGCTCCATTCCCACAGAGCAATGCCACATAAGCACGAAAGTCATGAATTCGGGCCAGCATAGTATTGTTCTTTTCTTGTTGCCAGAGATATTCCGCTTGCTCAAGTGCTCTCTCTGAAGCTTGTATATCCGCTCTGACATAAAGTATCCAGGCCCACAGGTAACATAGTGTAGGACGGGTGGTGAAAATGCTTGGAGGAAGTTGAACAAGCCAAGAATAGACCATACTCTCATTCTGCTGCCAGATCAAAGACCAGGTATGCTCTTCGATGAGATTGGCAGCGTGCTCCATAGCACCAGAGGCCAGAGCATGGGTGATAGCTTCGACGATCATACCATGTTGCTCATACCAAGTACAAGCACGCAGATGAAGCTCAGGTTCAAGCTCTGGATAAGTATTCCGCAAACGATAGCGCAAAAAATCTGCGAATAGATGATAGTAGCGGTACCATTTCTCCTGCGCATCTACGACAAGAAGGAAGAGGTTGGAGGCATCAAGATGTTCAAGCATGACTTGCCCATTATTCTTCCTAGTTATTGCATCACACAGATCTGCATTCATACGCTCTAGCACCGAGGTAGCTAATAGGAAATCCTGTACCACTGGAGGTTGACATGCAAAGACCTCGTCAGTCAGGTAATACAATACGCTACGCTGCTGGCCACTGAATGCATTAATGGTTTTAGTAATGGCCGCAGGATCATTCCGTCCCTGCAACGAGAGCGCTGCTAATTGCAAACCTGCCACCCATCCTTCGATACACTCATCGAGAGCAGCAATATCGGCCATACTCAAAGAAAGTCCCATGGCTTGGGTAAGAAATTGCTCCGTCTCATCAGGGGTAAAGCGGAGATCTGCAGCGCGGAGTTCGGCTAATTTTCCTTGCACACGCAGGCGTGCAATTGGTAGTGGAAAACTCGTACGCGTCGTAATAAAAAGATGAAGCTGAGGAGGTAAGTGCTCCAATAAAAACTGCAAACTCTGATGAATAGCAGACTCACTAATCGTTTGGTAACCATCCAGTGCCAGAATCATATCCTGAGGTAATGTCATCAGGGTATTGATCAGTGTAGTCAGAAGTGCCTCGATATCTAGTGCTTGCGATAATTTGAGATGGGTTCCAACATGCTCACTGAGATCTGGATAAACACTGCTCAAGGCTTTGAGAAGATAGCGCCAGAAACGGGCTAGATCATTATCACTCTCTTCTAGGGAAACCCAGGCAACTGGGATATGACACTGCCGCAACCACTCTCCAATCAGAGTAGTTTTGCCAAAACCTGCCGGAGCCGTAATCAATGTGAGGGGACGCTGTACTCCTGCCTCTAGCTGACTGTAGAGACGCGGACGAGGCACCATTTTTTTGCGATATGTTGGCGGAATGGCAAGTTTGGTTGCTAGCAGGAGATGCTCACTTCCCTCACACTCCATTGCAAACTCCTTAAATAGACATGATAATCTGTAATTCATTTTTATGTATCGGCATCAAGTCTTAGCGAAAGAGCCTCGTACTTCCTGATATCAGACACGCAAGTAAATGTAGATGGGTAACATTCTTGTCTGAGTCGCTTGAACACGAAAAGAGGATGATGGGACAGACATCGTTGTGACACGCTGGAGTTCACTAGCAAAAAGTTTTAACATAACGTTAATATATAGTTAATAAGGCCGTGATAGATTGTTAATGTGTGAAGATTCCAGAGGAGAAGAATCATAAATCTGTAACTTCACTAGTAGAGAGCGGGATTTTCTCTTTTCCTAGCTTAGAGCATTTCTTTTTGTTGTTCTGTGTTAGGCTTTGTACTCATTAGGAGGGTACGCCATCTTCATGTTGTTGCATAGATGCACATTTGTTCAGAAGAGCCGACCTTACTTCAATCGTGTTGGCTCTGCACTCTTGTTTGGTCTAATCATCCTTTTGGCGGCTTGTGGTAGTGATGGTAATCAGGCAAATTCGGCCTCCTGTCCTGCGGGAAATAGTCTCAATGGCGGGGGGTCGACCTTTGACAATCCACTCTTTTCCAAAATGTTCATCGAGTATGCCAAAATAGGATGTCATGTCCATGTCAATTACCAGTCGATTGGTAGTGGTGCTGGCATTAATGACTTGCTCCAGAAGGTTGTTGATTTTGGGGCTACCGATTCGCCGATGAAGGATGCAGATCTTGCAAAGAGTACCAGTGGTCCGATTATCCACATTCCGGTTACGCTGGGAACTGAAGCTATAACCTACAATCTGCCAGGTATTCCCTCGCAGAAGTTGAAGCTCACTGGCCCCATTCTTGCCAATATTTACTTGGGCAATATCCACTATTGGGATGATCCTACTATCAAGCAGATTAATGCAGACCTCTCACTTCCCCATACGCCAATTTCAGTTGTCCATCGCTCTGATGGCAGTGGTACGACTGGTATTTTTACACACTATCTCTCCGACGTCAGCCCCGATTGGAAAGCAAAGATAAGCTATGGCACGACAGTTGCTTGGCCTACTGGGGTTGGCGGTAAAGGCAATGAGGGGGTTGCTGCCCAGGTTGAGAGCACCACTGGTGCCATTGGTTACAACGAACTAGCATATGCTGTGAAGAATAATATTAGCTATGCCTTGATAGAAAACAAGGCAGGCAATTTCCTCCCACCATCACTTGAGGGTGGCCAACAAGCCGCTGCAAGTGTCACTGATATCCCTGATGATCTTCGCTTCTTCATTACTAATGCATCTGGCGATAAGTCGTATCCCATTTCGGGCTTCTCCTGGATCATTGTCTATCAAAACCAGAACAATATTCAGAAAGGGCAGGCCTTGGCAGATTTGCTCTGGTGGATGATCCATGATGGCCAACAATACGCGGCTCCGCTGACTTATGCTCCTCTACCCGATGTTCTTGTTAAGAAGGATGAGGCAAAGGTTAAATTGATGAGATGTGGCAGTTCACCATGCTATAAGGGAACGGGGCTGGCATGATACGCTCTATCAGGCTCAAAAGTTTTCAAGGTATACGCCCAAGCGATCTCATCTTTCGAGCTATTACGCTCTTGATGGTCTTGGTTGTCATCGCCATTGTGATAGCTCTAGCTTGGCTCCTTGTGGCTGATTCGTTGCCAACGATCCGACAAGCAGGCTTCAGCTTCCTCACACGGCAGGATTTTGATCCTGTCCATGATGTCTATGGAGTTCTTCCTGCCATTTACGGAACGCTGGTTACGTCTGCCTTTGCTTTGATCTTCGCTATTCCAATTGGTGTGGGGACCGCTATCTTCTTGGTGGAATATTGTCCCCGCCCATTGCGTGTACCACTTGCTTTCTTTGCGGATTTATTGGCCGCTGTTCCCAGTGTGGTCTTCGGTCTTTGGGGATTTCTCGTCCTGGCACGGTGGCTACAGCACACCGGACAACCATGGCTTCAACAACATCTAGGTTTTCTTCCCTTTTTCCAGGGATCTGCTACTGGGGTTGGAATTTTAGCTGCTGGTATGGTCTTGACTATCATGATCCTTCCAATCATTGTGGCAATATCCCGTGAGGTAATGCTAACTGTGCCACGTTCTCAACGTGAGGCATTGCTGGCACTGGGAGCGACACGTTGGGAGGTTATTCGCTATGCCGTGCTGCCTCTCTCACGGGTTGGGATTTCTGGAGGGATTATTCTTGCTCTGGGACGCGCTCTTGGTGAGACTATGGCTGTGACGATGGTTATTGGTAATCAAGCTACTAAGCCAAGCCTGAGCCTGTTTAATACTGGTTATACACTTTCGAGTGTGATTGCTAATCAGTTTGGAGAAGCGACGCCTGGTCTATTCCTCTCAGCTTTGGTTGAGGCTGGCCTACTTGTCTTTCTAATTACTATGATCACAAATATTCTTGCCCGGATTCTCATTAGGAGCTTAGAGTGTAGATACACTCCAGGAGTAAAATTATGAGCACAGTATTCCAAGCATCTCGATCTCATCAATTTCACCCTCCACTCTCCGTCCTAACGATCCGTCGGCGTGCAAGCAATATGCTGGCAATCCTACTCACGACCATCTTTCTTCTCTTCACGGTAGGCATCTTGCTCTATCTGATCTCTTATGTCCTAGTGCAAGGGCTTCACTTTATCAACCTGAACTTCTTTACTCAGGTTCCAACTGCTAATGGAGAGCCTGGCGGTGGCATGGGGCAATCAGTAGAGGGGACACTGATTCTTGTTGGACTGGCTTGTCTCATGGGTGTGCCTCTTGGCCTGTTTACGGGTATCTATCTCTCTGAGTTTGGACGAGGTCGCTTCGCTGCTAGCGTTCGTTTCTTGGTTGATATCCTCACTGGCATCCCGACGATCATCTTCGGACTCTTCGCGTGGGGACTCATTGTGGTGCCAAACCACTCCTTTTCAGGGTTTGCAGGTGGGGTAGCTTTAGGTCTTATTATGGTTCCCATTGTGACACGGACTACTGAAGATGTTTTGCGCCTTGTGCCACGTGAGACCCGAGAGGCATCACTTGCCTTAGGAGCGACTGAGTCTCAGACTATTTTGAGAGTTGTGCTTCCATCTGCTCTTAACGGAATCATCACAGGCATTATCCTGGCTATGGCGCGTGTCGCTGGGGAGACGGCACCGCTGATCATGACAGCCTTTGGTACTACCTACTGGAATACCGATATCACTCAACCCATGGATGCTCTTCCTTTAGGGATTTACAACTTTTCTCATAGTCCTTATCCAGAGCAGGTTAATCAGGCATATGCAGGAGCATTTATCCTCATT
>CBJMBI010000114.1:0-9592 GCA_966427955.1 uncultured Ktedonobacterales bacterium | reverse complement strand
GCAGACCTTTTTTGGGCGTAGCTTTCCCCATCATAAGTTCATCTATCTTCCAACCTCCTATCACACGATCTTCTGTAGCATTGATGGGTATAGTCACAGGCAGATGATTATACATCATTTTAGCAAAAGCCCGTACTATGGTCGACTTGGCTGTGCCTCGTTCACCGCTGATGAGGACTCCACCGATGCGGGGTGCTACATAAGCCAATTCCAATGCGAGCTTTAGCTGCTCTTGCCCTATGATGGATGTGTAAGGTAAGATTGGAATGTGTGAATCTTCACTCATGCTTGTCTTTCTTCCTCATTTACCCATTTCATTGTCACTTGAAGCTGAGCTTCAGCGCCCGCCTGAGCCAAGATTGCACCTACTTTAGAGTCTAGTTTGATAGCTAGTTGCAGCTCAAACGTGGTAGGACGCATCTTATGATCAATCTTGTTGATAGAATTAATGGCTTGTTCAGCGCAAGTACGGATAAGGCTCATTCCGCTACCAAAAATATCCTTTGCTGTATCAATTATCTGATTACCTTCTCCACGTAGATCTGTATAAGGTGTGTGTGGATCGGCTGTAGGAGTTTTATCTACCTCAATATAGATGGTAACTACTTCCCCGTTATCATTGGTAATGGTGTTTTGGACGAGTGGCATAGGCAGTCCTCCTGATAGCTGTTATTGGTATGCCTGGAATGGCTGACCGTTATTTACAGCTAGATAAGCATCCATGTATTGTTAAGTATAAGATATTTCAGTTTCATTAACAAGCCAATATGTATTGAGAGTGCTAGGTCTACTAGAATAGGTTATCAGGGGCAGTCTTTCTTTCGAGAATGTGCTGATATCACTGGTTCTATCTACTAAAAATTGAATGACTAATAAAACGTAGGAAACAAGTCTGTGTACTGTGGAAGACTATGGTAATAGGGGTTGCACTTGGTATGGACGTGCATGCTCCTCGCAGAGCCAGAAAATATTCCCATCCTCTGTCACGACCTTTTGTAAGCCATTCCAATGCTGATGAGGATCAGCCTCTTTCAGGAAGTCGTATAGTGCTCGAAGGGCTAGTCCAACACCCTGCTCAAAGTCTCCGAGGTAATGTCTTTCAGCTAGACTGCTAGGGTCATACTCAACAATTTTAGGAATATCTTCAACAATCTGTTCCAGCAACTCTATTTGCTTACTAGGCTGTTTATATATCTCTTCATTAATTGTATTGTTCAACACTCTCCCAGTAATAGGTACACCAAACTTCAGAAATTCAACCAGGCACTTCAGCCAGGGTGATACCTTGATCCACCAATCTTTTTGACGTAGATCATAGCCTTTGGAATCATGCATGCAATGGGGTCCTTGAGGATATTGACAGACCAAAAATAGCTTGTATTCATGGCTGATCCAATTCTTGGGATTGAACAGCGCTATTGATTCAGGAATGAGGAAGAAGGTATTAGGACATTCTTTTCCCATTTTTTGCATCTCAAAGTTCCATAGACGTATAAATTGGCGTACATGCCACTCGCAGAGCTGGTTAAGACGTTGTAATAAATGTAATAAAGTGCCGTTGCTAGATAACAACAGATCTTCTTTGTGTTGAGTAGAATCCAAACGCTGGAGAATTTCCTGCTGTCCAGCGGCAACGACTGCGCGTACTTGAGGAGTCGTACTCATATGGAGGCCATAGAGCAAATCACGAACGACAACCTCGCGCAAACTCTCTCGGCACTGGATGGTTTCCACACCTCGATTGAGCCGCCTGACGAGATCTTCTTCATAGCGGTAAGCTTCTCGGCAGGCCCACTCTTCCCCGCTTTGCAGGTGACAGATGCAAGGAACTTCCCGCCTGACCTGAAGTCCTTTAAAGCGAGACAAGATTAAATCCAAGGTTTCTTTGAGTATCACGAGAAAGGTACGAGGCTCTACCCCCCAGACTTCTAGGCATAACTTACCTCGCCTGGGAAATAATTCAACTCGTGCCCAATGGTCTTGATAGGAGAGCACAACCCCTTCACGCCAATGCAAATTGCATGTATAGCGATGAGTGCGCACAATAAACCAACTCATAATACCAGCAGGTAGAAAATCGAGATGATAGATCATCTCTATATGGATCTTACCTGCTTGTCTTTCCTCAATAGTCCAGGTTGGTAGAGATAAAGGAGGCTGATATGGTAAGAGCTGAGGAATGAGACTCTGTGTAGCATGTTCCCACGAGAGCTGCGGATCAATCTGGTAGCACAGGTCAAAGCGTTCCATCAGACGTAGAAAGAGAGGATAAAGGATTGGATCATACTGCTGCCCTTGCTCATCAACAGTCCAAATACCAGGAAGTTCAGCATGCACTAAAATGCCAGAGCGATCACGCGTTTTCTCATCCTCGAGAACAAGGCTGATAGCTTTGGTGATCCAGTTCGGCTTCAGGACGATAATATCTTTAAGGATAGGATCATCACGGAAGTAGAGGATCTTGCCCAGATCATGCAAATAGCTTCCCAGCGAGCCCTGCGCCAATTCTGCATGAATCCCTTTGGCTAGGCACAGCTCCATATACTTGGCAGAACTGATATGATGCTCGGGACAAGCTGCTAATTCCTGCTCAACTTTGACCCACGATAGAGGCCAGGGTTGTCCCATCAGTGGAAGCTTTGCCGCATGCTTTGCTATGGCTTGCTTCAGCTCGTCAATCCCTTGACACGTTTTATTGCTAACTTTTAATATCTCTACGACTTGTGGGTAGTCGGCACGATATTGTGGAATATTCAGATCTGGTGCACGCTCATCAATATGGGTAGCAATGAGCAAGACAGGAACATCGGAAGCCAGGACACGAAGCGTCGAGAGCCAATAGTCAAGTCTGCCCAGCTCTGCTCCCAAACGCGCATTCCATACCACCAGATAAAGGGAACGCCTCGTTAGAAAAAACTGGTGTGTGGCACGATAAATGTCTTGCCCACCAAAATCCCAGATATTAAGTATCAGCTGTATTGAGGAAAGAGAAGGATGAGATAATGCAAGGGTCGCAATCTCTATCCCGTGTGTGGTTTCAAGTAAAGGATCAAATGGTTTTTGCTCCATAGCTCGCAGTAACGATGATTTACCCGTTCCTCCTTCACCCACTAAGATCACTTTTGCCTCGTACTGGCGACGGACAGTATCCCGCTTTAGCTCTCGCAAGAAAGTAAGTATAGCCTGTGTTCCTTGCTCTACTATTTCTGGTGGTGGAGTCAGAAGATCAGAATTGTTTTCCAACTGTAGGATCTGTAAATTGGTCAACTGCCCCAGTTCAGCAGGCAACTCGCGCAATTGGTTCGTATTAAGGTAAAGTTCTTGCAGATTGGTCAACTGTCCCAGTTCAGCAGGCAACTCGTGCAATTGGTTCTCATCCAAGTACAATCTTTGCAGTTGGGTCAACCTTCCCACACTAGGAGGCAGCTGACTTAACTGATTGTCTCTCAGATAAAGGCCTTCAAGGTTGATCAGTTGTCCTAGCGAAGCTGGTAATTCACCTAATTGATTCCCTCTCAGGTAGAGTCCCTGGAGATTCGTTAATTGTCCCAGCGAGGTTGGCAATTCGTTTAATTTGTTATCGTTCAGAACGAGGTCTCGGAGACTGATCAGTCGACCCAGCTCAGAGGGTAGCTGGAGCAATTGGTTATTGTTCAGATATAATCTTTGCAAATTGGTTAAATGTCCTAACTCAGCAGGTAAAAACCTCAAAAGATTACTACTCAGATCAAGATGCTTCAGATTAGCTAACTGTCCTAGCTGTGCAGGTAACTCATAAAGCTGATTGTCATTGACATGTAATTCCTGCAAGTGAGTTAACTGTCCTAGTTCAGTAGGTAACTCATGAAGCTGATTGTTATTGACATGTAATTCCTGCAAGTGAGTTAACTGTCCTAATTCAGTAGGTAATTCATGAAGCTGATTGTTATTGACATGTAATTCCTGCAAGTGAGTTAACTGTCCTAATTCAGTAGGTAACTCATGAAGCTGATTGTTATTGACATGTAATTCCTGCAAGTAAGTTAATTGCCCTAGTTGACGAGGCAAATCGTAGAGCAGATTATTATTCAAATTGAGTACTTGGAGGTTAGTCAACTGGGCCAATTCAGTAGGAAGCTCACGCAACTGGTTTTCCCTCAAGTCAAGTCTTTGCAAGTGAGTGAATAGTCCCACCTGAGCAGGCAGCTTACGCAACTGTAATCGAGAAAGATCTAATCTAATCAGATTATCTTGCGCATCATAGACTGCCCTTGCTGATGAAATTGCAAGCATGTCTATCAATTGACTTAAGATGGTACAATCATCATTCCGTTTTCTCATATAAGGTAATCACCTGCTGGATAGAGTTTCTGTCTCCGGCGACTATATATCGCTTTTGTTGACTTCCAAAAAGTTTTCTTTACTTTAAATTTAGATCTTTTTGAATATCTTGATATACATCTACTGTTTGTTAGATGGCAGACATGGAG
The DNA here is from genome assembly GCA_966427955.1 of uncultured Ktedonobacterales bacterium. Classification (GTDB taxonomy): domain Bacteria; phylum Chloroflexota; class Ktedonobacteria; order Ktedonobacterales; family Ktedonobacteraceae; genus DASYAN01. The sequence continues at coordinate 5,123 of CBJMBI010000114.1, read as the reverse complement.
TAGATAAATAAGATAAGGATGTATTTCGAAACAATTGCAAAGCCCTATTTTTGAAGTTATCTATGATTATTTCATCACTATATGATATACTATCTTTAGTTCCTAAAGCAATTCTTGTTATAAAAGTAAGAGGGTTAGAAATAATCTGGGGGATATAAAAAATTGGATGTTTGGCCACTCATACAAGGAGAAGTGGTTTTAGAGAGGAAAAGGAAAAATGCCTGATGGTTTAATGGAGCAGCAAATATGAATGTCTTTGTGAATCGGGAGGAAGAGTTGCAGCTCATTGAGGAGAGGTGCACTGCATTGGTGCAGAACAGCCCCCTGCAACAGCAAATTGTTGAGTTTCATGGGGTCGGCGGTATCGGCAAAACGGCATTACTAGAGAGGATAAAACTCCATTGCAGTCAACGTCAATTACTTTCCATTTGGATAGATGCAAGTCAGGGCATTGACGTTTTTTCCCGCGAGGTCATTCGACAAGTACAGACATATGGTGTGCAAATTGTGCAAACAAATACTGATTTGTTTTCTCAGTTTATCGATGCAACAAAAGCTCTTGTTAAACAGAAGCCTGTAGTCTTCCTGATAGACTGCTTAGATTCTGCTAATGATGAGCAACTTAGCAGGATTGAGCAAATGCTTGATCAGTTAACCAGGGGTACTAGATTACTTTTTGTGTTAGCCAGTCAACGCAAAGTATCATTCGAGCGTACAATGTCGGTCGCACGTAAGCTTGATATAATTCAGATAAAGCCGTTTAATAGAACTAGCTGTATCAATTATGTCAGTAAATGGCTACAACAGGTTGCTCCGGAAATACAAGAGATTATCTTCGAGTGGACTGGTGGCTATCCTCTGGCTGTCAATGTCATGGTTAAGGCAGTCCAAGATGAAGCACTAGACCCAAGAAAAGATCAAGATCAAAAGCAAATCATGCAGAAGATAACAGAACAGGTGATCAACCGAGGTGTGTTAGCGCGTGCAGTCTCTACGCCAGCTGATCTTGAGTGGTATCAGACCATACTTGGTCTCTTTTCCGTCCCCAGACGATATAATCTTGATATTATGCAAAAAATGATCGAAAAGTTTGCAGAGCGCTATAAGTTAAGCAGTAATCTAGCCTATATGAGTCTTCCCAAAAGACTAGATCAAAGGACGGATGTCCTGAGTTGGGATCGATCGAGATCTGGCTACTCTCTAGAAGCCCCCATTCGGCATATCTTTCTGACAAAGCTCAAAATTGAACAGCTTGAAAGATATATGGAGATTCACAGTTTCCTGGCTGAGACCAATTGGCGACTTGCCATAGAAAGCCCTGGCACCGATCGTGTTCGCTACTTGCAAGAGTATCTGTATCATAGTGCACACTGTGAAAATGGTTCAATGCTTCCGCAAGTAGTTGAGAAAACGTTTCAGAAGATTGTAAGCGAACCGACAACATACTTTTCGGTTTTTCGGGAAGAGTATGAAAAGGATGAAGAACTCAAAGCCGCACTTGGTGGCCAGACAGTGCTTGTCATGTCGCGTATTTATCAGCATTTGGCAAAATTGAACTTACAAGCTGCGATTGAATCATCAGGTCTTGATCCAAAAGAGCGTATCTTCTCCCTCCAAGAATTTTTTTACTATAGTATCAGTGATCCAACAGTGTGTGATATTTTAGCAATTACGCAACAGAGTATTCAACAAATTATTAAGGAAATGCCATCTGATGTTTGTTGTAAGTTATATGAAGAACTTTCACGTGATACAAAGATCCTGGAACGGTTGAAAGAGCATGCTCATGTTTTGTCCTCCCTCAACTCCAGCGATACTTCCTCATAAGTAAGAAGGAGATACGTCTATGCCATTTCTGCAGACTATGAGCAACTTTATTGGGCGGAGTAGAGAGTTACAGATCTTCACACAATGGTTGACTGATACAGATACTCCATGGATATTATACTTTTATGATCAGATCGAAGAGAAAGCGAAAAAAGGTGGTATTGGAAAAACTTGGCTATTAAGACAGTGTGCTGCACTCGCGAAACAATATCAGACAGATATTGCTATTGTCATGATTGATTTTTTTGATATCACATATCGTGATGGCGTTGCAATTTGTGAACATATCGTGAAGGGGCTAAAGACTGCATATCCACAATGGTCTGCTGAAGCATTTACAAAATTGCTTAAGGAATATTATGCTGCTAGCAGTGCTGAAAGTATAGAAGGTACTGATCTGCGTATTGAGTTATCGAAAGCACTCAGAAATGATTTAAATACGCTTGATCTCCATCTTGCCAAAACAAAGAAGTCCTTACTTGTCTTTTTTGATACTTTTGAATTAGTCGAGCAGAATCCTAGCGTTGCTGTTTTGGGGATTTCGCAAACATTTCCAGATAACTATCAGTTTGAGCGGATAGGCGTGGTTATTGCCTCTCGTAACAATCTTGATTGGGCTCATCCAAACTGGTTAGGACGTGAAAAAGAAGTTCAGTGTGTTGCTATGGCACCTTTTAGCCAACAAGAAATGATTGAGTACCTGAGCATGCAATCGGTCTACGATATACAAGCTCATCCTGCACAAGCACAAGCATTATATACATTAACTGAAGGTCGTCCCATCTTACTTGGTCTGGTTGCTGACCTCTTGAATAATCGTGTGATGACTGTTGATAGTCTTATTGATATTCCTCCTCACACTGAATTCGAGTCCAACCTTGTGATGCAGATTAACGAGTTGGAGAATCCTCTGAACTGGGTTATTCTGTTTATGGCTCATACCTATCACCGTTTTAATGCTACAGTACTAGACTGGATATTAAGTGAGTCGAGCCTGAAAGATCTAGTACAGGATATTTCGTATCAGAACTTAATGACACGATTACCTACCTTGTCTTTTGTTCGAGGCTCAGGTACAGGCAATGACCTTGTATTGCACGACGAAATGCGTCGTCTGGTTACGAAATATTGCTGGCGAGTACATGACCCAGATGAAATTTATCGTAAGGAAATTAGCCGTTGTATTATCAGTCATAACAAAGAAGAGATGGAACGGTCTCAGTCCGAATCATTGCGTCAGGCATATGTGGTTGAGACCCTCTATCATACCTTATTCTTAGATGTGGATGCTGGTTTGAAGTATTTCAATCAGCATTTTGAGAGAGCATTACGATTATCGAAGCATACATTTGCACGTGTATTACTCCAAGAAACTCGGCAATTCGAGCATACTCTTTCTGTAGAACAACGTTGGAATATGCAACGGTTAGAAGCGAAGCTTCTCCTTCTGGAACAAAATCCATTGGCTGCACTCGCGATTTATAAAGAACTAGAGGCTAAAGCAGACTCAAGCTGGGTTGAAGCATATCGCGTGAACATCCTGCTTGAAAAGGGAAGATGTTATAATTTCCAGAGCAATTTCTTTGAGGCCATCAATTGTTTTACTAAGAGCTTAGAAATTGAACGAGCACAGGGCAACCAGACACAGGAAGCTGACGTGTTAAACTTGCTAGGGTATGCTTATCGGTGTCAGGGCCAATATGATGACGCCAAGCGTTACTATGAAGAGAGCATTGCACTCTACAAAGAGTTGGATAACCACAGTGGATATGCGACAGCGCTCAATAATCTGAGTTATATCTATATGTTACAGGGAAAAACTCAGGAGGCATTACGCCGATGTAAGATCGCTTTGCACATTAGAAAAGAGTTGTTTGAGTCTGGGAAAGGAAGCGAGGTAGATGTCGCTTTAAGTCTTAGTACATTAGGACAGATCAATCTCAATGCAGATCATTATGTGTGGGCTGAACAGTACTTTCAAGAGGCTTTTGAGATTTACAGTCGTCTTGGACGGAGAAAAGAATTAGCTGCTACATATAACCGTTTCGGCCAAATTCAGATGATGAAATCAAGAGGAGATCTCCATTTAGCGAGGCAGTGGTTTATCAAAGCGCAAGAGGCGTCTGCTGAAATTAATACCGAGGCATATATTATCAGTCTGAGTAAACAGGGACAGCTACTCATGCAACAAGAGAGGTGGAAAGAGGCCCAACCGTTTTTTGAACAAGCAATTGCCGCTGCCAAGCAGGTTCATCATGAGCACCAACAAGCTGAAAATCTTGTTTACCTCGCTGACATACTGGCCTATCTTGGGCAGCAGCAGCAAGCAAACCAATGCTTTCAGGAAGCGACTGAGATCTCTACTATGCGGAAGTATTATGATGTTTTGGCCCGTGCTGAAGTAACCCAGGGCGATATTTTTTATAAATTGGCACAGTATAGAAAGGCTTTTGAACATTACAGGGTTTATTGCCGCTTTGTTGCTATGCGCAGCGAACTAGAATATGATAAAGCTTTACAACAAGTGATAGACAAATTCTTTGATCTACCAAAGAGTGAACTTCCAGTTATTATGGACGAGTTCGTTGCATATTGGCTTGCTGAAGGTCTTGATAAGGATTATCCAGCGTTAACGGATATGATTCAGGAGATCAAAGGGGCTCTCTCGTTGGATAAAAAGCTTTTCTAAAATGGTTTATCGTCCGTTCGTTAGTTTCTTGCGCATTGGCCGCGCAAGGCGGTTTGTTCTCTGAAAATGCTGAATGCTCAGTAATGGTATTTAGCTTCTCAAGCGGATTTGATCAGAAAATGAGCGAACTGTGGATGTTTAAATCTACCCTCTCGCTTGTTTATCGAGTATTGTAGATAGTTCTATCTTAGGCTTTTCCAAATTGAAATTAAATGAAAAGGCGCTCTACAGCGTCAAATAGATGATCTTGAAACCGTTTGATCAGGGCAGTATTCAAAAACTGGTTCCCTTCGTATCTATCATCCTTATAAAAAGAGTGATGATAGAGGATAGGATAACCTAGATGAAAATTTGGTTTGACACAACCTCGACCCCTTCATTTTACGAGTGTGATTGTGCTAGAGGTTCACGTAGGCTGCTACCTATCAAGTTTCCACTCACTCTGGATAGCATACAGGGCACACTTGCACGTACGTTGAGACAACGTAACCCACTGTATATCCAACCCTATGATGAGCACTGGCTTGTCTGTGATCCGACTGGATCAGGGCGACTCGCGGTTTTGGATACATCAGCATTTCTGCTCCTAGAAGAGTTTCGCACAGCA
>CBJMBI010000113.1:0-9646 GCA_966427955.1 uncultured Ktedonobacterales bacterium | reverse complement strand
TCCTCATGATTGCCTGCTCCACCTGTTCCTCTGTAATCACGCGTACACATGGATGTGAGGGCAACTCCTCAGGACGGAAATCCAATCCTCCGCAGGGAATCATGGGACATGTTGAGCATTTCTGGGTTGATGCGATAACGATATGGCGTTCTGGAGGTCCCCATGGTCCGAAAATATGAGTGTCTGTGGGACCAAATAGCCGCAATGTGGGAGTATCCTGTGCCGTTGCTAGATGGAGCGGTCCATTGTCTACACCGAGAACTAGTTGGGCGCGGGCCAGTAGTGCCGCTAGCTGTCCCACTGTCAGATTTGTCATTAACAGAGGGGCAGCGGTCATCCCTTGCGCGATTTGCTCTAGCATTGGCCGTTCTTTAGGGCTGCCTGTTAGCACAATTCTTGCAGGCGGGGACAGAAATTTCTTTGTTGTAAGGATATTTGCAATATGTGACCAGGCCCCAGTGCGCCACAATTTCACTTCGCCCCCTGTACCTGGGTGAATGACAACTACTGGATCTGCTTGTCTAATGCCTGCATTGAAAAGATATTGGGTGACCCACTGCTGTTCTTCTTGTCTCGGTTTGAAGTAGAGTGGATAGCGTTCGGGTCTGTATGGTGCTTCGAGGGCGGGATAACCTAGCGTTTGTAGACTCGTACTGGTGAGACGCAGACTGGAGATTGTGGCATGCTCAGCAGGTGGAAATGGCAATGCCTGGGTTAGAAATGGAGTGCTAGGCTCAATTGCATAACCTATGCGGTGTGGAATGCCTGCAAGATAGAGCAAGGCTGCCCCCCACCAAAAATCCGGTCGTAAATTGATTGCTATATCATAGTGCTCATTACGCAATTGTCTGGCCATTTTGGAGAGGACTATGTAGGGTTCTAATGGCTTCTGAGTCGCTCGCTGGAAACCTGGAAATGGGCAGGTGAGGAGCTGATTGAGTGCAGGGTGACGCTCGATTACCGCACCGGACCATGGACCAACCATCATGGTGATATGCGCATTTGGTGCTTGCTCCCTCAAGGCTTGCAACACGGGTGTTGTCATTACCAGATCACCAAGATGATCAGGGCGAACCAGCAGAATTCTGGGGACTGGTATTGTGCTTTTCCTACTTCGTCGTGTTGCCAGATAGGCTCCGGGCGCTCCTAGAAGATAGACCAGAGCAAGGATAAGTCTACGAAGCAGCAATTTCATGGAGCAACCTCGCTATTCTGGACATGAGGAATGAGGTGTGTAACTGCGTTCCATACCTCATCAACGGTAACTGCTTGCACACAGGTGCAGTTAGCACAGGATTGCATTTTGCCTAAGAAGAAGCATGGTTGTCCTGTGGGATGATGCCAGATAGCAATGTGTTTAGGATCGCTGAGTGGGTATGGCCCATATTCCGTTGGACTAGTTGGCCCAAAGATCGCAATGACTGGCGTACCAACGGCTGCTGCCAGATGCATTGGGCTGCTATCATTGCCAATAAAGAGCGCACAGGCCTCAATTTGAGCTGCTGTCTGTCCAAAACTTGTCTGTCCAGCTAGATTGATCACACTTCCTGTTGGTACATCTAATCCCTCCAGCAGTTTTTCGTTAAGTACACTATCCTCCCATCCACCGATGAGTAGCACCTGGACCCCAAGTATTTGTACCAGCCTGCGCACAATTTCACGATAGCGTTCCAAAGGCCAGCGCTTAGCTGTCAATTCCATGCCAGGATTACTACCTCCGCCAGCAAATACTGCTACGCGTGTTCGTGTAGAGGACTGGATACCTTGTCGCTCTTCTGCTGTAGGCACAAAACGCATGCGTGGTTGGTTGATAGTAAGTTTTAGAGCACGTGCAAGATCCAGATAAATATCAGCCTGATGTTGGAGTTGATCACGCGATGTTGAAACTGGCACACGATCTGTGAGCGAAAAGCCTCGTCCAAGACTGTCTGGTCCCACGCGGCGTGGCACACCAGCCAGCCAGGGAAGTAGTGTTAGCATGGGTGAGCGATCAAGCACAAAGGCCAGATCAAAATGCTGACGACGTAAGAGCCGTACCATTTTCATATAGTCTTTCAAACCATAGCGACCAGGAATGCCCATAGTGCCACAATCAATGACCGTGTGGACGGCAGGGTGATGTTCAGGGATAGATTTGGACCATGTTCCTACCACGTAGGTGATATGTGCATCGGGGTAGTTGTTCTGGATCACTTCGAGCAAGGGTGTGGTCATGATCAAATCGCCAATGCAACATGGCTTGATCAACACAATGGAGCGTGGATGTGAAATGGCACGCTGTATAAATGGTCGGCGCATGCTATCAAATAGGGCAAATGGCAAGCGTAAGAGCATGCATAGAATAGTAATGATATGTTGACGCAGGGTTTATTTCCTCGATCTTTCTGCAATGATAGGTATTATAGTATCAGAGAGTGGTCAGTAAAACTCACTGTATAATTTGTATATAATGCTGTAAGAGATGAAGCTCCTCAAGTATTGAAAGAGAAAGTTCTTCTTTGCGTTTTTGGAGCCAAACAAGATCGTCAACAAGAGATCTAAGATAGCTTTCTCGTGCTTGGCTGGGGGTCGCTTCAAGTTCAAATCCGTTGGATATACTGCTAGTAGCCATATATTCAGGGTAGCGTTGCTGGAACCAAACGATATCCTCCACTAGAGATTTGAGGTAACTTTCTCGTACTTGGCTGGGAGCTGTCTCAACTTCAAACGCATAGGATACGTCGCTAGTGGCAAGATATCCTCCTGTTCCTGAAGGTTCAATGTTTATGGTAAAAGGTCTGATCACTAGGGCAGTAGTATCGGGATTGGAGATGCTAATTTTGGTGTTTTGCTTGACATAGCTTTTAATTACTGTATTTTCATTATCAACTAGATATATATTTGTAGCTTCTGAAGCTTCTTGAAAGGCGTAGGTATTTTCTGGTGATATTGCCATTTCAGTGAGGAATGCCTGGATTTTCTTACGGGCTGGTTTCTTTTTCTCTTCTTCCATGATAATCCTACCTTCCTCCGTTTTTAAGTGGTATTGCGTGATAGATCAATGCTTTTACCATAGTATCATAGCATATAGCCCATAATAGAGCAAAATTCCAGAGCTAGAGAGGAAAAAAAGTCCAGCGGTTTGTCTTATGGATTAGGTCGGCAGACTTACGCTTAGAGGGCCAGCGATGCTGTCCGCGCAAACTCGATCGCTGGCCCTGGAGGGATGGTATCAAGCCTTCGTTCTTAAATAAAGAACGAGCATGATGCCTAGGCAGTAGCTGTTGGAGTCATATCCATGGCGCTTTTGCACTGGACAAAGCGAGCAAACATCATGACACCGAAAACGATGGCGAAGATGCCGACAAGCGTGAACATCGATGATGCGCTAGTGAAGAAGAGCATAATGGCTAAGACAACACTGGCAATACCACCAATCACCGTCATCCAGTCATGCGCAAAGTTACCATGTGCATCGAAGAACGAGGCTAGCTCAAGGATACCCATAAGCAGAGCCCAGATTACAATCACATGGAGTAACGACATGCCAGCGAAGAACATTGCCATAAGCCCGAAGATGATGCCAACGAGACCCTCTAGAAGCCCGATCCACCAGTGCCTATTATGGGCACGGCCATCGAATGCTATGCCAGCGGCCACAATACCATCAACTAGAGCATAAATGCCGAAAAGGAATGCGAAGCTACTATGAAACATTGTTGGCCGGATAAAAACTGCTAGGCCAAAGAGCAGTGCGATAATACCACGTATCGCGAGCATCCACCAAGAATTGCGGGAGGACATCGTACCTGTTGCCATGTTTTTGTCTTACCTCTCTGTAAAAACTGATAATCAACAACAAGGTTACTCATCAATGAGTAGGACGATTACGCTCTACGATGAAAAAAGAAGCTTCGAGACACCCTGCGCGATAGATGTTCTCACTATCCTACTACGAACGAACTATGCTTGTGGTTACAAAATTTCTGAGTTTATTCGACTTTCTTTTTTGAAATCCGGGTAAATTGGGTGTGTAAGATAGACCTCGTATCCCTGAGCATGGAGCTGTTGCTGTACTTGTGTGGCTTGGGACAGGCTGGAGAAAGTCGAAAAAAGCGTTGGGCCGCTACCAGAAAGCCGTACATATGGAGCCCCTGCATGCAACATATCCTCACGTGCCTGAGCAACCTGCGGATATTGTTGCAGGACGCTATGCTCCAGACAGTTATGGAGACCTTCCAGAGGTAGCTGATCTCGTCCCTCAGCGAGTGCTGCCAGGACTGAGCGGCTGGCACTGCCATCACTATAGTCTTGCGCCATCAAATTGCGAAAAACTGTTGCCGTTGAGACGCTGATGGCTGGCTTGACTAGCATAATCCAACGCATTGAGGAAGGTAAACGGTATGCAAGTGGCGTGATACGTTCACCTCTTCCTTCGCAGAGGGCCAGCCCTCCTGTCAGGAAAAATGGGACATCTGAGCCGAGGTCTGCTGCCATTGTCTGGAGATCTGCTGTAGGTAATGGGAGCTGCCACCAATCTCGTAACGCTAGTAGCATTGCTGCTGCATTGCCGCTACCTCCTCCCAGTCCGGCTGCCACAGGAATACGTTTGTGCAATTCAATATCAAGTCCTTGTGTTAGGTTGAACCGTTGGTGTATAGCTCGAACTGCCCGTATTGCAAGATTATCATCATTACTTAATTCTGGTTGTGTACAAATCATGCGTAGACTACTCCCCTCAGTAGCAGTCAGGCAGATCGTGTCATAGAGGTCGACCGTTTGCATGATGGTAATAAGCTCATGGTAGCCATCGGATCTTCGTCCTAACACATCCAAGGTTAAGTTAATCTTTGCGTATGATCGAACAAAATATGGTTGCTTCGATCTGAGGTTGAGTTCTGTGCCGTCTGATGAATATCTCATGGATGAATTTTCGTTTCCGGTGGTCATCTTGTCAAGACTAACATCTTTTTCTTAGCACTTGGTGATCTAGCTAGAAATGACCTTTGCTTATGTTATACTGTGGAGTAGATATCTCTCTGCCCGCTTCGATCCTTTCTTGTGTTTGCTTGTTTGGTTTGAATAGCTACTCTGGACTGGTCGTATGGATATAACCGTTGCTTATTTTCATCCTTTCTTTCATCCTGAGGCCGTGAAGCGTGATTTCGAGCAAATTCGTGCTGCGGGAGCCGCAAACATTGTCTATGCATTGCATGAACAGGAGGAGCCACGCTGGCCACGCGATCTGGAACGTGGATTTCGTCTAGCTCAGCAGGCAGGTTTGAAGGTCTATATTAGCCTGGGACGCTTTGGCAACCTATTTGCGGGACCTTCTCTAATGCCGAGCTGGTATACCTTCCGTCATCCCCAATCTCAAGTCAAAGATTGCCATGGGTGCTCTCATGACATGACTTGTTTTAATCACGAGGATTTTCGTTCCTGGCTTTTTAAGGAGATAGAATATTTTCTCTCAACCTATCCGGTTCATGGTTTAGTGATTGATGAGCCACGTATGCTGGATGTCACCTGCTTCTGCTCTGTCTGTCGTGCGCTTTGCCCCGATATCGCCGATTTACATTATTTCCGGCGTCGTTCAGTGATTGATTTTTTTAACGAATTATTTGCCTGTGCAAAGCGCGTAGATCGGCATATCAAAACATCGATTGTCCTATTACCGCAAGATCTTGTGCTGATTGAAGAATTGTTGACAATAACTCATCTAGATATACTTGGCTGTGATCTCTTCTGGCAAGTGCTTGGTGAGGATGTTGGAATGGTCGAACAATGGGGGCGTCGTGTGGTTGAGGCTGTCTCTCAATCTGGCAAGCGTAGTCAACTCTGGCTCCAGAACTTTAATCTGGATGAGCAGGCAGAAAAATTGTTAGAAGCATCCTTCACAGGTATTTTACAGGCAGAGCCAGATGAAGTTGCTTGCTATTATTTCTGGCGTAACAATGCTAATCCAGAGAGGGTCTGGTTGCAAACCCAGACCCTCTTGCGGCGTATTCCCCGTCGTCAGTTACATTGGCAACCAACTCTCTCTCGCATTTTGCCAGAAGGGACGGGGTACAAGTCCCATCATTGATAGCTACATTGTCTTTATTTGCGAATTGGAGAAGGCACACTAGGAATATCTTTATCCGTATCCTCTTGGTGAACCTTCTCTAGGAGCTCACGTAGTGCTTTGATCTGGGCTTGTGTTGTCTCTTCACTCTCACTGGCAGTGAGCACAACGGATTGGATCCCAATTGTCAGGAGGGCATAGGCTTCCTGTTCTTTTAGGTTGTTCGTTACATGGACGAATGCTGGGAAGCGAATCCCTTCACGTACTGCGCGATAGTTCAAGGCTTGCTCAATTGTCAGCTCCCCGAGTACAGTATTCAATCCAAAATCGAGCACAACGCCGGAAATGCCGTCAAAGGCGCTGAGGTTACGAATGTAGAGCGGGTAGAAATTGTCTTGGCGCATTGGCACAACGACAACCTTCTCGATCTCCTTCGTCTCCAGAGCAAGGAGGCGGGCCGGTGCATTGAATGGCACAATAATATACTGTATGCCATGATCCTTAAAGTGTGTGAGGCTCTCGCGATCAAGCTTATCCCAACCAGCGACGATTTCCAGCCCGGTTACAACCTGATCATTGATTGTTTTGGCTGAGTCGATCTCTTTCTTAATGGTTTCCAATGATGGGCTATTCTTGCCTCCCCATCTAAAAAGCAGCCCATCTGCACCTGCTTTCAGTGCTGCCTCTGCATTACCTGTTGTGGCTTGTGGAAAGGCAACAACCAGTGCAGCGGCATGTGCTTTCGATACGGATTTATTTCGGCCCAGGAAACCCATGCCACTCCCGCCCTGTTCTCGGCGAGCCTGCGTAAACATATCTTGCAGTTTAGCCATTTGCCACTAAAACTCCTTACTATAGATCTATAAGGGATAAAATTCCCTTGTGTCTGTCTGGTAAATAGATGTTTCAATTATGTCTACATTGGGCGGCTATGTCCATAGCTATCTACCGGATAGTCCCATTTCCAGAGCACTGCTACGTTCTCGCTATGAGGTTGGATGCCGCCAACTTCACTAGTACTAGTACTGAGTAGGTCTGCCCTATTATAGCATGTTCCGATTTTGGATGCTCTAGAGATGGGATAGATCGAGGACTGATGCTAGAAGGACTCGACCAGATAAGCATATTTCCTATCCAGATTTGTCGTTAGATTGTAGAGACAGGTAAAAAGGTGCATAAACAAGAGAGCTTGCCTGAACTTTGCCCTACTTAGGGTAGCGTTAATATGGCATTGTTGTGCCCTTGATCAGACTGTTGAGTTTGCTGGACGGTCTGACTCTGTTGGTCCTGATTATCATCTTTACCCTGGTTATTACTCTTGATGGTGACTGTGTACCAACTCCAGTTGTAATGTGTGCCCTGCCAATCGGTGAGTCCCACGATAAAATAATGACCGGAGCTTACTGTTGGAGAAATGGTAAATTTCCAGCTTCCTTGGCCTTGTTTGCAGGGTTGTACTTGAGGTGTGCTAGGATCAAAGAGTAGCCCAGACTGAATTTCATCAGGAAGTGGGTTATTAAGTTGCTCAATATGTTGAAGCTGGCTCAAGTCACTAATCAGGTCTTTGCTGGGGTCTTGGGCTTTGGTTAACCAGAGTCTACATGTAATGCCATCAATGACTATGGGCTTTTCCAGTGCAATATCTGAACAGGTGTTGCCTTGATTGCCAGTTTTATCTTTGGCCTGGACGGTAGCCTCATAGGAAGTCTGACCATCTGCAACCATATGAGGCATATTGGCTTCTACATCTGGGCACCCAAGGGATTGTAGCTGGGGTTGTGGAGTTGGTGACGGCGTGGTGAGTGCGTTCTGCGAAACTATTGGGATGTCATGATTGCGGGTATTTGGTGAGGCTGTTTCTCCTCTAGGTCGTGAAAACGCACCAAGTGCAAATCCGACTATGAAGCCTGAAAGAGCAAATAAACTGATTGCAGTAATAATGATAGTTTGTGCTTGGCTAGTCCCATTTTTGATTACTTGTGGCTGGTCCATTCATCTCTCGCTCTGCTTTAGGAAATAGTTTTTTTTTGCCGCATAACATAATAATTTGTTTCTATCATACCATGGCATTGGCTCAATCTCTATTAAAGTCAGAAAAGCGTAGCCCAAATTGGTATGGTTGCTTAGCAAGGTTGTGCTTCCTCAATTACGAATTTATGCGTTATACTGGATGTGGATCGCTTTCCAAGATAGCATAGCACATTAGAAAAGAAAAAGAAACGGAGGAAAGTCGGTGATGGAAGAGCTAACACAGTTGAAATGTGAAGCGTGTCGTGTCGGTGCTCCCCAGGTTACTGAGGCCGAGGCAGCTCAATATCACAAACAAGTTCCTGATTGGATCATTGTCGAACGTGATGGCATCAAGCGCCTGGAACGTGCCTATCAATTCAAGAATTTTGTGGCTGCTCTGGCCTTTACCAACAAGGTTGGTGAGCTTGCTGAACAAGAGGGTCACCACCCCGCTATTTTAACCGAGTGGGGTAAAGCAACTGTATCCTGGTGGACACATAAAATCCGTGGTTTGCACCGCAACGATTTTATTATGGCTGCCAAGACTGATGATGTTTATCGTCAGCTAGCACAACAGTGAGCTAGTATTAGATAATTTCTTGCGCAAGCTTCCGGCGATACCTGCAATATGAATAGATTGCATGATGAGATCATCTTTGTCTAAATAAGAGCAGCTAGATAACTACGAACGCTCAATGAGGACAACAGCATAGCATCCGATACCTTCGCACCGTCCGGCAAAGCCAAGACCGTCCGTTGTCGTGAGTTTGACACTCACTTGTTCGAGGTCAAGGTGCAGATGGCTGGCTAAATGAGTCCGCATGGCTTCTCTGTATGGTGATAGTCGGGGCTGTTGTGCCACTATTGTTGTATCGATATTACCTATTGTCCAGTTGTGTTGGCGTAACAGATTATAAGTATAGTCTAAGAAGACTGAACTAGGCTGATCCTTCCAGCGTGGATCATGAGAGGGAAAATGCATGCCGATATCACCCAGAGCCGCAGCTCCTAGCAGTGCATCGACAACAGCATGGATCACCGTGTCGGCATCTGAATGCCCTGCAAGACCATACTCATAGGGAATGGTCACACCCCCTAGGATTAGTGGGCGATCTGCGGTGAAAGCATGTACGTCATAGCCAGAACCAACGCGTATTGTCATGAAATACTCCCTTTTAGCAGTGCTTCGGCGAAAAATAGATCTTCTGGTGTTGTAATTTTGATATTGGTATGTGAGCCATTGAAGACACTCACTGTGTAGCCCAAACGCTCAAGCAAAGTAGCATCATCAGTAGTCTGTTCTTGAGCGATAGGAAGATGATGTGCTTGATGGATAAGTGAAAAAGCAAAGATCTGTGGCGTCTGTACTGCCCAGAGCTGGGAGCGATCTAGTGTGGCAGAGACTTTTCCATCTTGCACTTGCTTAATCGTATCTTTGACTGGCACTACGGGAATGGATGCCTGATGCTGTTGCGCAGCGCGTAATCCCTCTTCCAAGATTGTTGGAGTAACGAATGGACGTGCTCCATCGTGAATCATGACCCAGCGGCAAGTTGGGTTGATCTTGGCCAGTGCATCAAGCCCATTGCGCAC
>CBJMBI010000112.1:0-9702 GCA_966427955.1 uncultured Ktedonobacterales bacterium | reverse complement strand
GAATCGGATGATGGCAGTTGCCACACAAGTGGTATCTGTCTAATTGCTATGTTTCTAAAGCCAGCCTCATGCAAGACGCGTTCGAACTCTTGGTGGTCGCTAAACCGGAAGAATGCTGGTCCATCGGGAATGGATACATTTCTAGGGTTGAGGGTCCCATATTGTTGGATGGCGTCCAAGATTAATCCAAAGCCTATAGTTTCTTTAGGTGATGCCCACACAGTTGCAGCAAAATTTCCTCCTGGAAGAAGAACTCGGTAAGCTTCTGCCAGGGCTATTTTGGGATTAGCTAAATGCAATAGTCCAAAGTTCATGCCTAAGACATTGAAACTGTTGTCAGCGAAAGGCAGAGCTTCTGCATTTGCTACCTCAAAACGAAGGTGAGGGTAGAGGCTTTTTGCTCCTTCTACCACCTGAGGAGAGAAATCTATGCCAATTACCTTTGCTCCTCGCTTTGCTGCCAATGCTGCGAGGTAGCCGGGGCCGCTTGCCACATCCAGGAGATAACTGGCCTCGCTGGGGTTTAATACCTCTACTATTGCAGCAGCAGCCTGAGATGTGAGAGGTCCAAAAGCAGATTGGTAGGGAAGGGCAATTTTTTCCCAACCAGCGAACTCAAATTCCTGGAAGGCCTCTGAATTAAAAGGCTGAGACATGTAAAAGACTCCTTGGGCATGCGTCAAAATACCACCACAAACATTGTAGATAGTTTCTCTGTCGTCATCGTTCCAAATTTATCTGCACAGTAAACTGCAGACATGCTGAAATCAAACCAGAGTTTCCAACAAGACTACCTGCTAACATGGAGGAGAATACTTGGAGCAATTCAACAGAACTTCTCTAAGCACTATGTTGGTGTATGAATTGTTTTTCTATATTATAATAGCACAGACTGCAAGTGGATAGGCCTATGGACTAATTTCTTATCTGTGACACTCCGCATGGTCTAAAGACCAGCGGCTTCTGACTCCCCGACGTAGTCGCTTCTCCGAGCAGTTGGATCGTAGATCCGGCTCGATTGAGGGCGTAGTGGGTCGGTGAAATCGCGAACAGGCCCAACCATTCTTGGGTGACTGTCCTGAGCGGTGCCATGCTCGAGACTCGTCTCATGCCCAGATGAAAGGGATGAATGGCCCACAGCTTCATCTTTTGGCTCTTGGAGACGAGCCTCACCTGCCGATTGCTCGGCCCTTTCCGTTGCCGGGAGAGTTGGAGGCTTTTCCTGGAGAAGAATGCCATATCTGGCGAAGAACTTGTTCCCGATCTGCAAACTGGCATTTCTGTCGGAATTATCATTTCTTACACATACAGTGCACTTCGAGAGCTTTGCACCCATCTGATATCCCTCGGGCTTTTCTCCCTCATTGTAGCGTGCAACTGGAGAGCCGCATTTCGCACAAGTACAACTGGTATCCCTGGGATTTACCCGACTAGTGAGAATACCAACATTATACGCCTTGTATTTTGAATAATTGAAAATGCGCCCTTTCATCCAGAATGCACGCTTGCGATTGGATCTCCGGCTGTACTTGCCCTTCTCTGGTTTAAGGTTGCCGAGGTGCTCAAAGACTAATATGCTTGCACCGTACTGCTGGGCAAACTGGACAATGCGGCAGGAGACAAGATGGGAGAGGTTCTCGTCGGAGTTCCTGATCTTTGCCCACAAGTCCGCATTGTCCTGTACACCTTGTTCGATAATGCCAGTTTGAGAACGGTTGCGTGCGATACGACCCAAGAAGCGCTTCCTAAAGCCGTTTGCCCGTTGACCACGACCAATGAACTTCGTGGCAAGGACCGAACCTTCTACATCTCGAATAGTACACACAGCTAGCGCGTCATCCATGTTCAAATCGATGGCACAGATTTTTATGTCTGGATTTGTCTTGATTTGCTTCTCTATTTTGACAGGGTTGCTAATCTTCTGCTCGACTGGGGTATGCAGGTACCATTGCTTCCCTTTGCGCACTAACCCAGGACTGCACAATTGGAAGCCTTCTGGAATCTCTCGACCCGTGATGCGTACGGCTATCCAGCTCCAACACGTCCCTGTCCAAACCTTGATGCAAATGGAGGAGTCTGTTCGCTCTTTGTGCATGCCAGCGTAAAGGGTAACTGATTTATTCCAGGTCCGTGGAGGAACGGGCGGACGCTCTTTGAACTTTTTCCCTTTTGCCTCAGCCTTTTCTTTCCGCTTGTGCCACTTCTCCAGGTGAGCGTAGAACGAACGAGCCGACCCAAGAGCCGCATTGATCGCAGCTCGGCGGAACATAGCTGGGATATCTTCTCCTATCTCGGAGAGAGGCATGACAGGACGCGGGTTTAGTTCTGTGGTATGAGTGAGCTTTTCCAGAGCGGTGAGTGCTTCTTTATTCGAGAGGTCCAGGATCTTGATATGAGCTTGGATCACGTCGAAATAGAAGAAGGCAACCCGATTGAAAAGAGCTTGATTGGCATGCAACCATTCACCATGAGTTCGCTCATGGTTAAGTACTTGTCTGATCGTCGTGGTTGCTTTTACCACAGAATCAATCTCCTTTCAATTTATCTCGTCTAATATAGAGAACGAAGCATATTTAAATCTGTAACATCGAAATATCTAACAAAGTAGGATCCTATGAAGAAAAATGGGAACGAATCATATGCTCCCGGGGCTTTCGGCTAAAGCCACACCTTACCGCATGGGCTGAAGCCACAGCGGCTTGCGGTGGGCTAAAGCCTTTTGCTGTCACGGTCTGGAGAGGAGAGAATAGCTTGTTCTTGTTGATTATTGTGTTGATAGTAAGGCAGCGGTTGATCTGGACTCGGCGAACTTTTTGTTAATGAAGATAACTCCTCAGATAACTGCTTATTAGTTTCTTCAATCTTTTTGAGTATTTGTTTATGTTCATCTATACTATTATTAAATACTTCATATTTATAGTTATAAATATCGTTGCGAGTCTCATATAAAATACTATTCTTATCATTGTGATTATGGTATTTATTTATAAGATTGATTGCTATTAATTTATATTCATCATATATGAAACTATCTAATTCTTTATAAATATAACGATAATTAGCAAAAATATCATTTGCTTCTTTTATTAATGCACAGGAATTTTCTATGAGTTGATTAGTCTCTCTAGAAATTTTTCCTGTGAGCTTCTTGGATTCGATAAATTTCTGCAAATTCCGTAGATTTGCTTGAATGTCACGTAATTTTTCAGAAAGCTGAGTTCGCTGAACTATAAGAGCATGCTCAGCTTGCTCAGCTTGCTCAACTTTGGTCGTAGCTCGCTTCTCGGTTCGGAAATTTCTCTCCTCTTTCTGCTGCTCTATCTTGCTTCGTTTGCTTTCCTGCTCTTCATCAAATTGCATTTGAAGTCGTTTCTTGTACTTTAATTTAGAAAAATCTTTTGTATGAGAATTAGTATCTTTTATAACTTTGTTTGAGCTTACAGTGTCTTTCATAATATTTTCCCTCCATATATTCTGACTTGAAATTAAATGCTATAGCGATATACTATGCATAAGATAGGAAAGATGTGAATGATCTCATTAGTAGTATGTAAGTAACCAAGCAATGGCTGATGAAACCTTGCCAGGAATCTTCCTCTCTTGTCCTCATAGTTCAAGTATAGTTGGGATAAGAGTTTTTTTGTAGGGGAACAAGGGGACAATATCAAAGGCGTGTCAAGATTTCTGGTTCACCATCTGTAAGATAAGTACTGGAGATGAAAGTCGAAAGGTTTGTTCTTGACAGAACCTTGTAACATTAAGTAAGCAATGTCCACTATATCTACCACAACAATTGAATTGCGAGGTCGTGACCTCGTTATCACGCCTCCAGAGGAGCAGCGGCAGTTACCTCTGAACAAGTTGCTGACCATGCTCTTTGGGCCATACCTACCTGCTACGGTATTGAGTGATATAGCTCAAGACAAGCGTGGGCACTTCTTGCGCACCAAACCGATCCACTTTAGTGCGGTGAAGCAGGCTCTCTACCAGCAACAAACACCCTTTACAGTCAGTTTTGAAGAACGTCCTACCTTGTCCATGACCACGACTCTAGCAATGGAGCCACGTCCCTATCAGCAAGAGGCGTTAAATGGGTGGCTTGCTCAAGACAATGCTGGTGTAGTAGTGCTACCAACAGGTGCCGGAAAAACATTTGTAGCGGCTATGGCTATTCATGAGATAGGGCTGTGGACCCTAGTGGTTGTGCCCACGATTGATCTCTTACAGCAATGGCGTGCTGCGCTAGCCGCTGCACTTTCGATTCCAGCAGATGCCATTGGTATTTTTGGTGGTGGTGAAAAAGACCTGAAGTCGATTACCATCATCACCTATGACTCTGCCGTTCTCTATCCACGTGAACTGCATCAATTTGCCCTACTCATTTTTGACGAGTGTCATCATTTACCGGCATCAACCTATCGTTTGATTGCAGAGAGTGCATTTACACCCCTGCGCTTGGGTCTAAGTGCGACGCCTGAACGCACGGATATGGCTCATGCCGATCTGGAAGAACTGATCGGTCCTGAAGTGTATCGTCGCTCTCCTGCTGAATTGACTGAAGGACGCTATCTAGCCCAATATCAAGAAAAGCGCATTGATATTGCACTCTCCAGCAAGGACGAAGCACGCTACAACGAACAACGACAAATCTATCGTGCATTTTTACAACGTCGTCGAATAGTCTTTCGTGGGCCAGAAGATTTCCAAAAGCTGATCTATCTCAGCGCCCGTGACCCTGAGGCGCGTGTAGCACTATTAGCCTGGCGAGAGGCACGCAATATCGCATTAAATGCCCCGGTCAAATATAACGAAATTGAACGTCTCTTGCATCTGCATATGGAAGATCAAGTCATTCTCTTCTCAGAGAATAACATTGTAGTTGATGAGGTAAGTCGCCGTTTTTGCCTGCCTAGCATCACCTATAAGACGCCTGCCGAAGAGCGGCGCATCATCCTAGAACGCTTTCGTAGCGGAGAATATAGTAAGCTAGTTACTGGTCGTGTACTTAATGAGGGTGTCGATGTGCCGGATTGCCGTGTAGCCATTATTGTCAGCGGCAATAGTACCAAACGGGAATACATCCAGCGTTTAGGTCGTGTCTTGCGTCCCAAGGAAGGGCATGCGCTGCTCTATGAACTGGTTACGAGTGGAACGACCGAAGAAGAGATTGCTAGGCGTCGCAAATAGCCACACCTTCCTCTATTAGTTCATCCATTCGCCTGGACGTCTGTTGATATGGATGCTCTCCTCACGATTTTTGAGCATCTTACCATCTTCAGCAATACGCCCAGGCAGTTCTGACAAATTAATGCTATGCCAATAAGCTGCAGGGAACAGCCCAATACCAATAGCTAGTGCTGCTGCAATCTCTGCTCGGTTTATAGGAAGCTTTGGTGGCAAGGGATAGGGAATTTGCGACCGTGTAATCACACCAAAATAAAAAAGCACAGCAAATGTAAAAATAACCATCTCAACCGTACATACGAGATAGTAGCTAATGACCTCTTTTTTATGCCTTTTACGAAAAAAGAGAGCCAATATAATATTCAAGAAACACAAAAAGCCAGTGACCCATAGCGTGATAGCCATAACCTGTTTGGGATTAACAGGTTGTCCCAATGGGCCGCTTAGCAATGCCATGACAACTGAAGCAATCAACTGGTACCTCCACCAGGAAAAGAAACTGATAGGTACGCCTATAGGGAACTATTTTAACTAGGTATGGGTCAGCAGAAGGTTTGAGAATGCTATTTCTGCTCCAACCTGATTGACTAGCATCCCGATCTGTCCGTGTTGTAACGAACTATCTGAAGATGTGCCAACTTGTTTTCCATTGACCATAAATGTAAAGTTATTTCCATTCGCCACAACTTTGAATGTATTGCTGTTTGCTGATCCTTGTCCACTATGGTATTCGCTACCAAGAGGCTGGTGCCAGAGCACAGTCCAAGGATCAGATTGACTACTATCGTACTTGCGGAACTGATACTCGGCATTACTGCTAGTGGGTTTCACTTCAAAGCAGTAAAACGCTTGATTATTCTGATCCTTTTGGTTGTAACGGAACACCAGACCAAAAAGATTGAGCTTGTTAGCAGCGGTTGTCATATCGTCACCTTTGACTTCAGCCATAGTTAGCGTATAAGTAAATGGCTCTGGTACATCTTCATCTGGCAAAAGTGCGATTGCTGGATGATCAGGGCTATTATTGGCAATGTGATAGGCTCCGTTCTCGAACCCAAAAATGTGGTTATTGTAGGAGCCAACAAGCCAGGCATGGCTATTATGATCCAGGGCATCTGCCAAAATGATATTAGCTTGAGCAGTAGCAGTGGCTTTGGCTGCTGCTGTAGCCATTGCATTAGGTGTAGCTTGGTTATTTCGATTAACTGGTGCTGAAGGAGTGCTATTCTGACGAGTGAATAGGTAGACGCCAGAGCTTAAGATGATCACCAGTACAGCAAGGATCACGATAGCTATCTTTGCATTTCGCGTCAAGCCCTTGCTAGATATGTCCTGGGTAGGTGGATTAAGCTCATGCGTTTGTTGCGGTAGTACAGGCAATAAACCAGTTACATACTGACCCGGCTGACCTGCCACTGGCACTTTGACAACCTTGACTGGCTGGGTGAGTTTGAGCATTCCAGTCTGCCCACTGCTCTCATTAACTGGAATCATCAGTGCTCCTGTAGCACCTGGTAGAGGAGCTGTCTTGTTGGGTGTTGCTGTCGGATCCGGTGGTGGTACCATGGAATTCATAGTTGCTGGTGCTCCAATGCCATGAAAAGACTCTGTTACGTTTTGTACCATAGAGAGATGATTATTCGACCCACTTGTTTTGTGTTCTAACTCAACAGGTGAGTCTTGAGCAGGCAAAGATGAAAAGTCTCTTGCCGTTTCCTCCTCGGTAGACGGAGGTTCAAGCTGTATTGCCTTGAGAGGCGATGATGCCATCTTGTTAGGCTGAAATACCTTGTTTGTCGCCCCTGCTGAAGTTAACGCTCTAGACGATTTTATTTGGTCTGCTTCAAGCTTATTACTGAGGAGTGATCTATCTAGCTTTTGTTGTTCTGGCTGATTTTCTGTAGTATCTACTGCTGGTTGCTGTACCAACAAAGGCGAACCCTGATGGGATCTAAATCCCAGAATATCAGAAAATGAAGGAAGTGTCATACTCGTCTTTGCCACAATATCATCCATGACTTTCTCGTGGCTTGCTTGTGGTGACAAAGCTAATGTGGATACTGCCGGTTTAACCTTGTTTTGTGTCTTTGGTTGCTCTAGCTCTTTTATGCTTTCTGGTTGTCCAGCATTACGCCATACTGGATCAAACAGGCTACGTGGGCGATTAGCGGTAGCACGCTCGCCATTGAAGGACTGGATAACTGTACTGTTCCCTAAATCTAACATGACGCCAGCTATCTCTAAGGCCTGACGAAAGGCAGTTGCAAACTCTCGTGCAGTCGGGTAGCGCTTCTCTGGAAGTCTAGCCATTGCACGTAGTATCACCTCTTCTGCTGCAACAGGCAGATCTGGGCGGTGAAGGCGAGGGGAAGGCGGAGAATTATGTAAATGCTGAAGTGCAACTTTGATGGGGCTATCGCCTGTAAATGGCACAGTACCAGTAACCATATGGTAGACCAAGACACCGAGAGAATAAATATCCGCACGTGAATCTACTGTCTGACCGCCTATGACCTGCTCTGGTGACATATAATCTGGTGTACCCATCGGCATACCAAACTCTGAGAGGGGATTGGACGACACATGCCCTTCAGCTACAATTTTGACCAGACCAAAATCGGTAAGTAATAGACGCTTTTCAGGAGTAAGCAGGATATTGGCTGGTTTGATATCACGATGGATGACCCCCCGTTGGTGGGCAAAATCTAGAGCGGATGCCATTTGTTCCAGATAACTGACTACCTGAGTCAGAGGCAATCTTCCCTCACGTTCTAACTCATCACGTAATGTACCTCCACTGATATATGCCATCACCAGATAAGCCAGTCCATCGCGTTCGCCATACTCATGCACTGGTACAATATGAGGATGTCCTAGCAAGGCAGCAGCATCTGTCTCACGTCTGAACCGTTCCAGGAACGCTGCATGTTGTCCTGGTTGCGATGTTGTCATTGGTAAGAGTACCTTAACAGCTACCTGACGCTTGGGACGAGATTGTTGAGCCAGGAAGACTGCTCCGACACTTCCTCGTCCAATCAATTTTTCTAGTGTACAGGTGCCTAATACCATTCCGCTCATTGCTTCTACATTCATGAAAACTTCCCCTTTTTGCCATCAATGCTATCTTGCTCTGGTATGGCTCGTCTCATGACACTGCTAAAAATTTCCCTTCCCTTGCTCTATAGGTGAACTAGTTCTTGGTAGTGTTAACTTCTTGTTAGTAAGAGATTGCTAAAGGCCACTTCTGTCCCTTTCAGATTGACAATCATGCCTACCATTCCTTGGGTGAGCGAAGCATCCTGGAATGTCTTTGGTAGCACTTTTCCATTTACGGTAATGGTAAACTTATCATGATTCATAAGGATCTTGATCGTATTAACTGCTTGTGGACCCTGCCCCTGATGGAACTCGTTGCCAATCGGCAGTTTCCCGTCTTGAATCTGGGTCCATGGGTTGTCTGGGTTTGTATTATCATATTTCCAGAAATAGTACTCACCGCCCTTGATATTGACCACTTCAAAACTGTAGAAAGTAATAATCGGTTTGCTATTTTTATTCTTCTTATTATTTTGCTGGCTAAAGCGGAAGATCATGCCAAAAGAGTTATTGGGATTGGTATCATTTCCAGCGATTTCTTCCATAGTCAACTGGTAGGCAACTGTACTATTAAATGATTTAGTTGATAAAATACTTGCCCGCCCATTCTGGTCATTGTCATCTGTAATGTGATATGCCCCGTCCTTAAAAGCGTAGACATTGGCTGGATTAGTATTCCAGCCATTGGTGTTGCGGTTAAGGGGATCGGATAGGATAATATTGGTCTGTGGTGTCGTTATTGTGGCGGTTGCAGCCACATCAGGTGGCCTAGCTGGTTGAGGCATTGGAGATTTAACCCGAGTAGTGAACAAGATACCAACAGCCGCAAAAATTGCTAGCACCGTTGCTATAACCGTCAAAGCTTTCATCCAGAGTTTAAGCGTTTTCTGGATCTTCGTTTTTTGTCCGATGCCTTTCTCATCTTCCGGTCGAGGTGTAACTGGAAGTACTTCTCTAAGGGATTGGCTATCTTGGTTGGCAGTTGCAGTCTGGATAGATTTTGCCGGGTTTTTACGTTGCTTTCTCTTTGGCGTTGGCTTTTCCTGAGTTTCTGGCTCTTCTAATGTCCCAGACGGTGTTTTTGGGAGATCTGATGATTGCTTCTTAGGTATTGGCGCAATAGAAGGCTGCTTGTCTGATAGTAATGTTGGACCATCATTGGTATTCTTGGCCAGAGTTACTGATAATATACCAGAGTTAGTGCCAATCATAGGAAATTTCCCAGTGCGAGACAACAAGCCACCTCCATTCCCGTCTAGTGAGAGGGTTGGGTCACTAGGAGATTTGGCAGCAGGAACCACTTTGCTGGCAGTTCCGTCTAGTGAGAGGGTTGGGTCACTAGGAGATTTGGCAGCAGGAACCACTTTGCTGGCAGTTCCGTCTAGTGAGAGGGTTGGGTCACTAGGAGATTTGGCAGCAGGA
>CBJMBI010000111.1:0-9717 GCA_966427955.1 uncultured Ktedonobacterales bacterium | reverse complement strand
TAAAAGTCACCTACCTGATACAAAAGGATAGCATCAGAATACTGACTTTTAATGTTGAGGTATTGCTTACGTGCAGGGGTCACCATAGATTTGCTTTCTAGCTAGTCGTTTTGACCAACAGTATATCATGGCAAGAGTATCACCTCATACCCCTTTTTCGTAGCTTTGAAGTGAGACTTTGAGCTTACTTATCTTAAATTCTCATTTCAAAGCTACAATCTGGTAACTAGAGCAAAACCTGACACACTTATCCCGCTTTTTCTCTTCACACTGTTTTCTCTGCTCACACTGTTTATTTTGCAATTCTATGCGTACTTCCCTAATAATCTGGAGATATTCTTGAGCTGAAATGAGATCAGCATACAACCCACGCATAGCGGTATGGACCCTCATATAAGCATTTGCTATAGTCTGCTCATCCATAAGGCACCTCTTTCTAGCTAAGCAATAGCTTTTTCTCTCTCAATCGAGTAGAGAACCCGTTTTTTCTGCACCTGTTCATTAAAATTGCGCTTTTTCTCTTCGAGATAGCTCTCGACTTCCTCATAGAGGAAATGGAAGGTATCCGAAAGATCCACCTGGGCACCATCTAGCCGACCAGCCGGGCGCCATGCCTCTGCCGTGATCGAACACCCAGCAATTTGCGCCACCATGCGACGCATATTCACCTGATAGCGACGACGGCGTATGAAGGGAGCCAGATCCACAGGGGGAGCAACCACCGAAGCAGGATGAGAAACGCCAGACATCTCACACTTGACCATTCGTGAAGCATCCTTCCAGGGATGAGCTTCTAACTCCTCATCCACCAGTCCAAGCAACTCCTCTTCCTCGCGTTCCTCTCGCTCATAGTCCGACTCTGGCAGGACGGCAGGAGCAAAAGCCGATTGAATAACCTTCCAATCAGGATGCACAGGCCAGCGCGAACGGTTGGTATCCTCTGTAGGAATCACATAGCGCAGCCAGCCATCAGGAAGACCATCCTCACCACCATCCACGTGACCAACAGCATAGGACCACAGCCCAGGAAGGCGCTCTTCCAAGTCATAGGCACTCTCAATCCCATGAAAGACGCCCTCTTGCATCATTTCATGAAGAGCAGGACGCTTGAAGCGCACTTCGATACGCCACACAGGAAACTTCCCATCCCACACCGGATTGCCATGCTCATCTTTGACCGCCTGCCATAAATCATAGAACCATTCCTTTTCCCGTGATTGGTACTTGATCTCATGGTTCTTGTCATAGATCAAGGCGGAGAGCGCGCCACCACGAGCCCCAAAGGGCAGGCCAGTAATGCGGCCCCAGCGCTGTTTGATCGAATCTGGACCATCAATCATGCCATCATCAGCAGCAGAGGAAGGAATGAGCCCAGTGAGCTGAGCACGCGAGACAAAATGCTCTTTCACATGCTCAACAGAACTCAAGTCAAGACCCGTCACATCGACAGCTAAATCACAACTGGAGACATGCGGCACAATATATTGGCCAAAGATGGATATGAGGAATTGATGCACATCGACCAGGATTTGACCCAAGTCACGCTTACGCCACAAGTACTCCGAGGAGAGCCGCACTTGTGCCAGGATTTGCGCTTTCGAACTGCGATTAACAGCAACGGTGAGCAGTCGATTATGCATGATCCAGTTGAAGCCATCACCCCCTTTGGCACGCATCACCAGAGCAAGCCCTTCGAAGACAAAGCGCGTAGGGAAATCCTCTTCAATCTCTTGTGCTTGCTCTTTCAAGAGCGTCAACTCTTCTCGCAAGAGCGGATCAATGCGCCGTTCCTCTAACTCGAAGGCGTGATCAGTCGGGTAGACATTGAGCACCAGCGTGTCAAGAAAAGCACCAAGGATCTTCACCATACTTTCCATGAGAGAGACCTCCTTAAAAGACAAAAAAAGAGAAAACCATCGTGCAGACGCATGTATTTTGAGCGGTGGGGTTTACTTGCTCCACCGCTCAAATCATTCCCCACCGTTTCAGCACTCCCAACATTTTTTTGAAGGATATGTTTTTTGTGTCTGGTAGCCGACCGTCTGTTTGTTCCCTGAACAGAATCGCTGTGTGCAGGCGTGCAGGCGTACGACGTGCAGGCGTTCGGGCGTGCAGGCGTACGACGTGCAGGCGTACGACGTGCAGGCGTGCAAGAAGCAAATGCTTGTGGGGAAGAGAGAGACAGAGCTATTGGTGAGCAGGGAAAGGGGATGTTTTTCGTTTTGGTTATAGGGAGCATTTGCCCTGATTTTGGTTCGAGACCGTTTGGGGGGGATATTTGGCCTTGGGGAGTCTGATACGGAAAAGACGCGTACAGACCGTTCGCGAGCTTTCTAACGACACACAATAAAGCAGTCTGGAGAGCAGTTTGATCGGGGGTACGAGCAATATCCAGCACAGCCCCAACGAATGGGACCATGCTGGACTCTTGCGACTGGACACACCAAGAAGACATCACCCTATGCAATCTCTTTCTCCCTATAAGTTATGAGCACCGTAAGCAGTTCAAGACCACTGAGCGCTAACGGGCGATTAATCAGAGCCAGAGCGGCAAGCCAGCCCAGCAGAAAACCAGAAGCCCAGGCCAGTGAGAGGGTGGGAAAACCAGGAGGGAGCACCTTCTGAACATCAAGCAGAGTTTTTACCACTTCGTTTTTCACCTCATCCCAGGTGAAAAATGCTCTCTCGTCCGCTTCATAGAGACGCTCAACATAATCATCAAATCCAACTTCACAAGCCCTTTGATACTCAGGATCAGTCATGATGGAAGCATCAAACTGAACTGGAAGAAGGAACGCAGGCGAATACGAAACATCCGGAAAGTCAACAGGTGTCAAGGAACCAGCAGGAGGAAGAAGAGAAACAAGAGGCAAGCTCTCAGATGTGTTGACCACATCGAACATGGGTGAAATCCTTTCCTCATTTAATCTATCAGATCTCGCTATCTAACATCGTGAAGTGAGATCAAGTGCATCGACGAACAGTAAATTTCAAACGCGGGTCAGTGCATTACGACACACCGATCAGCAAATAATCTACACATACGCACTCCATACACCAGAAATACCTACCAAGAACGCCTCTAGAACTTTGGCATTTTTTTAAAGTTGTCCAAGTTATCCAACTTTTCTATTGAAATTAGACATGGCAACATTGGCCTTTGTCAAGTTGTCCAACCTTGCAAAATTATCAAAGATCATGGTAAAATCATCCTAGGGAGTGTTCCAGCGAGAAACAAGGAGAATCAAAATGGCATTAAAGGAAAGTAAAGAATATTATACAGCTTCACAAGTAAAAAATATATTAGGCATAACTGATGGTATGCTATATAATTATGTAGACAATGGAGCTTTAGAACGAGTTATACCACCAGGTAAAAAACAAGGAGTATATCGCCGTAATGAAGTTGATCGTCTAAAAATAGAATTGCAAACATTTATAGTACAAAAAAGAAAGAAACATACTAAAATTATGAGAGTAACTAGCAGAGAGGAAATGATAGAATGCATGGAAATAAGCCAAGCACTCTTTGGAGTAGGAAGAGACGAAATTGACGATCGTATGAAGATATTAGAAAAAAACCCTGATACTTATTATTTATTGAGAGATGAAGACCAGATAATAGGCTATTTCTCAATTATGCCTCTCAAGGTAGGAAATCTAAATGATGTCTTAAAACAAACTCTGCCAGTAAAAATAGATTTTAACAAGATAGAGTCTTTTGATCAAGGAAAAGTGTTAGATTTATATTTAACAGCTATAGGGGTGAAACCTGGATTTAGTAATAACGAAAAACATATATATGGATCAAGATTGTTAGCAAAATTAATAGAGCTGATACTTGAATTAGGTAAAAAGGGTATTGTAATAGAAAATATTGCGGCAAGGAGTAATATGCCGGATGGCATCAGACTTATAAAACACATGGGTTTTACGGAGATCCCACCACTGACGCCAGAGAGAAGGACATTTATTATTCGAGTCAAAGAATCTGGTATACCTTATGTCTTACAATACAAAAGGTTTTTAGAGGAAAGCCAAGCAAATTAAACAGCCAAGATAAATAAGGGGCACGAGTAAAATACCATGAGAGCAATTGTGGGGTACTTATGGAATTGGAGCAGAGGAAGACCACAAAGCTGCTCCAAAACTAAGTACAGTCTATCTTCGACTATTGAGATAGGTTGTCATGACAAAAACTCCTCCTCATTTCGTAATACCTCTTGAGAGGAGAGCCTCAATTGACTTCTCTTGTTCTGCACGCCCAGGCTTGAGAGCCAGTTCAATCCATCCAAATGCTACAAAGAGATTACTTTCGATCATCCTGATAGCTACTTTGAAGGAAACAATTGGATGGAGAGAGTACCTTGCTTACGAGTTGTCGAGAAGATGTCTGTTAGTTGTCATTGTCAAAGAGGTCTTCTCTTGGATATTCTTTCTAGAGAAAGAGGCATCTCGCTACTGGTCAGAGACAGGCAGAGCAGCAATTGAGACAGGACATGCAAATGTTCTCCTTCTCCTCACATCTGCATCGACTTAACAACAAACTTGACCTTCTTTCATCTATTAACTGTTAAGATTTTGGTAATGAACAATGTCTGATAGTTTTTCCAATCTTGTTCAAATTGCCTCACTCAAGGCACATCTGAAGGAAAGTAAAAGGAGAAAAAATTATGGAATTTATTAAGTCCAAAGAAACTAAGAGTTCGACCAAGAGGAAAGAGACTCCTAATATTAGTCGAATACTGTTTGAAGGAAAGCGACAAAGAAAAGAGGCATCCTCTTCACAGATGTCAGATCACTCTTCTGTTCATTCCTCTCCCATAGATTCACAAAAGCGAGAGATCTCCATCCCACATCATTCTGAGGCGTCAGATCACTCTTCTCCCGCAGCTCATCCTCCTGCTAGCCTTTTCCCCTCTGAGATGATGATAGAATTGGAAAAAGGCATTTGTGTATCCGCAAGGGATATAGATTCTGTAGAGATGCTTAGGGAGTGCTGCAATGCAGAATTTTATAAATCGTATAAACAAGCTCTCGCTGCTCTTGAGCAGAAATGCCAAAACTCAGCCTATGAGCTTTCTGCTGAGGATCGCAAAAAGCTGGTAGAAGACAACCTCATTGATAAGGACACGGGCCAACCCAGAGAATCTGTCAAAGCCATTGTTTGCTACCTCAGTAAGAAGGGCGACTTGTTTAAACCGGAGGAAAAAATTGTCCAACGCGTTAAACTAAAGAATGGTACTGATGTGGACTGGACTTTGACAAAAAAGATTATGCGAACTCTATCCGATGTCAAACTTGCTAATCCTCAAGCTATATCCGGGCTTTACAAGTTATGTAACACTAAAAACTCCAGATTGGAGAGTGCTACTATTGCTGAGGTATTGAAATCAAACAAGCTCATTGATGAGGACACAGGCCAACCCAGCGAATCTGTCAAAGCCATTGTTCTCTGCTCCTTTGATCAAAAATCAGGTAAACTTCAGGACCCACGAATGGACCAGTGTGACCTTCGACAATGGGCTAAAGAAGAGGTTCGAAAAGCAATCCGAGAAAAAATCAATCTAGAATTTGCACGTAACAGGCGTGACTATAAGGATCGAGTAAAGCAATTGCTAGTTAAAGATTTGAATGAAAATAGGGAGGAGCTAAACGATAAAATTTTAACGTCAAAAGAGAATTTTTTCAATAGTTCAAAAGAAATAAGTACAATGATACAAAAATTAGAAAATTGGTCTTCAGTAGATAGGTCTTCATCAGATTGGAAGATATTGCCTTCTTTGTATCCATATCAAGGGGCATATTTGCGTTTCTGGAGCTGATTTCGATATAATTTGTATTTGACGCATAAAATTGCCAAGGTTAATTTTCATACAAAAATGTCAAATTTCTCTCTAGAAACTTTGTTGAACAGCTCATTTTTGGAGAACATATGCAGTAGAAAATATATATCTCCCTCTGGTGGCGGACTTATGAGTCAAACGACAAATCCTAAGTCTACCAGAGTAAGATACCATGGCCTCAAGCCACAAGAAACAGCCTCAGACCGCTCCAGACCTGGATTGATCCGAGGTTAGCATACCTTGTACGTGGTATTATCAACAAGAGTCGATCAAAAGAATAACCTATGCTCTTCTATTGCATCAGAACGCCCTGCTACCACACAGTTTAGTGACTCTGTAAAGCCAGACGAGAGGTACTAGACCAAAAAAGAAAAACCGCCCCCATACCTGTTGTAGGAGCAGCGTACTCTCTCCACAAAAGGGCTTGTAAAGCCGACTGAAGCCCTTGGAAGTTTTCTAAACTTATGCTCAGCTCTCATAAAATCTCCTGTGCTCAAAACAAAGGAATGTATGTATGGAAAGTAGCCTGAGAAGCCAAATTATGTAGAGAAGAGACTTAAAATCTTCTGACTACATTAAATTCAGATTTAACACCCTTCCAGAACAGGCAGATATGTTATACTTTACATCATAGTGAGCCAAGCACCACGGCAAAAGACTACTCCTTCCAAACAGAGAGATACGACAATCCCCTACCAAAGATCTCTTACAAGTGGAGAGAACTATCTGACAGGTGACAGAAGTTTCTTGCTGACATCCAATTTGACATCTGAGAGGATAAACTCTGGTTGACCAAACTGGACACCAATGGACAAAAATTCCAGCAGAGCCAAGCTCACGAAGCTAATCAAAGCCCATCAGAACAGGACTCAAAAAACGGGTTGCGTGGACTTCAACTCTCCCCATCTCCATTCTAAACAATGAGCATCTGGAGAACCGCCAAAAGCAGTCAGACCTAGGTGCTTTTTTCTGCCCAACTCTATATCAGTATTGACATCAGAGAGCTTTTACAACAGTTTACAACAGTGTATCCAAATGGACTCTCAAAGCCCTATCGTCAAGCACAAAAGCTGGAGAGAAGCCCTCTCATCTCTCTCTTGCATAGTTCCCTTACGACTACTTCATTATAGGACTCACCATTCAAGGTCTCAATTAGCTAATAAGGAGCATTAGCTTGTTTATTTCAGGTGAATAATGGTAAAATACAACTGACTAATACTGAAGGAGCATTTATGCAAGATACTCCATTGTACTTACTTTCAAATAATGATCCAGTTTATGCAATAGGATATGTACGTGTGTCTGACCATTCACAAGAAATGGAGGGTGATTCTTTAGAGAGCCAAGAGAAAGCAATCAGGCGCTTCGCAGCAAGCAAAGGGTGGATAGTTATAGAAGTAGTCCATGAAGTATTCTCTGGATATTATTTACGTGAACGAAAAGAACTGGCAAAGGTTAGAGAAAGAGTACGTGCCAAGGAAGTACAAGTTGTTATTGTCAATTCGCTTGATCGACTTTCACGTGAAGCAATTCACCAAGCAGTATTGCTCAATGAAATGATCGAGCACAAGGTAACACTTGAGAGTGTGACAGAACGTATAGACCAGACTCCCCTTGGAAATTTTCTACGTCAAGCCCTCGCATTTGCAGCTGCTATTGAACGTGAGAAGATCCTAGAACGCAACAGCCGAGGTATTCAAAATAAAGTTGAAAAAGGGCAGATGATTGGTTCAGGTATTGCAAAGTATGGTTACGAATGGGGAGATGAGAAACACACATATTATATTATTAATCCAATTGAGGCAGCTATAGTTAGCAAGATATACCACATGTATGTCTATGAAGGCATGTCTATCCGTGCTATTGCATCATATCTTCATCAAGCAGGAATACCTACGCCTAGGAATAAAGGAGTATGGGGCACAACAACTGTAACACGGATACTAGCTAATGAATTCTACAAAGGGGAAGCGGCAAATCGCAGAATTAAATGGGAATTAGTAGATGGAAAGAGAAAACAAATAAAACACCCCAATCCTACACCGCTACCTGATGGAGTTGTTCCTGCAATCGTTACACCTGAATTATGGTCGCTAGCAGCCGAAAAAAGAGCAATAGCTAAACAAGATGCTGCAAGGCGCAACCCAGAGCCTCACTCAGCCTTGTTACGGAGTGGATTCGCCATATGTGGTTATTGTGGGCATGTTATGACTGTTGCAAAATACAACAGAGCCTATCCTGAGGGCAGTCGCCGCAAAAATCCACCTCCAGCCTACAGATGCAATGTCTCTTCAACACGATCATGGCGGGGATGCAATAAAAAACCAACTATGACTGTTGAGAGACTAGACACCATTGTATGGGAATTTGTGCAAGATCTTCTAGGCGAACATGATCTTCTTCGTAGTGTTTTTCAGGACCATCAGTCTAACGTTTATGCTGATATTAGTTCTATTGACGCCCTTATCAAAAAAATTGAAGAGGAGCAAGAACGTATCATTCTTGACTTACGAGGTTTAACTGGTCGTGCTAGAGAATTAATGATTGCTGATCTCAATCGTCTAGAAAATGATTTAACTAGCCTAAAAGAAGAGCGACTAAAAACGGTTCCTAGTGTTCAGCATGCGGAGAAAATACAAGAAGAAGTAAACGCATTCCTTGATTGGTGCGAAAAATTTCAGGGACGTTTTGACGACGCCACCTATGAAGAGAAGAGAAGAGCACTCAGATATTTAGGCATCCAAGTCAAGGTTTTCCAAAAAGATGATACGACCAATGAACAGTACAAAATTACGGTAAAACCGGAAATAATGGAGCGTCTTTTTAAATCGTTTTGTGATCCCACCTGTTCACAGACAGCGACCTTATAGCCATGAGCTGTGAGCTTACCAAGATAGTTATCCAAATAGGGAACCTTTTCGCCTCTGCAAACATCTAATCTTTAGATGGTCCCTACTCCGATGATCGCGAGGACCAAACAAATGCCCTATTATCCTCAGGCAAAGAAAGGAAGGATCTTATGTTTGAAGAGAAGATTTACAAGTCGTCTATACGACCTGATGATCGTTTGTCAATTGGAGGCAAACAGTTGTGTATTATTATAGCTTTGGCAAGTCTGCTTTCTGGCATATTAGGGATGTTGTCATCTTTTAGCATCATGATTGCCCAACAAGTGTACACTGGCTTCTATCTCAGTCACATTAACTATAAAGGCATAGGTGGTATAAATCCGATCGACACTCCTAAGGGAATAATTGAACCCCATTGCCAATTCATTCTTATCCTGTTGGAGAATGGAAAATTTGCTCTGCAAGCAGACAATGGCCTCTATCTCAGTCGCATCAACTATGGAGGCAATGGTGGGATCAATCTGATTGAAGCTGCTAAGCAGACTATCGATCCCTACAGTCAATTCATTCTTATCCCGTTGGAGAATGGAAAATTTGCTCTGCAAGCAGATAATGGCCTCTATCTCAGTCGCATCAACTATGGAGGCGATGGTGGGATCAATCTGATTGAAGCTGCTAAGCAGACTATCGATCCCTATAGTCAATTCATTCTTATCCCGTTGGAGAATGGAAAATTTGCATTGCAAGCAGATAATGGCCTCTATCTCAGTCGCATCAACTGTAGCAACATAGATGCAAGAGACCTGGCCGAAGCTGCTAACAAGATAACTGATTCCTGCACACCATTCGCTTTTCCTTTCCCAGCGCCATCTAGGCTATTGTGGAATGGTCGCAACCCAGGCAATTGATCCCTGCGCTAACGTACACTTGCAGCCCAGAAAGCCCTCCGGTTTGAACCAGAGGAATATGGGCTGTATAATCTGTGCCTTATTCTCCCAAAAGTAACAATCACAACCAAATCT
>CBJMBI010000110.1:0-9864 GCA_966427955.1 uncultured Ktedonobacterales bacterium | reverse complement strand
TTAACTCAGGACCTAGAATTGGAAATCCCCGACCTTTCTCCTACACGCCTTTCCGGTTGTCAATACATCAGTTAGAATAGGCCCATCGTCTGTTGACTTTGCAGAGAGCGAAAACCAAGCTCTTGGGAAATGGACACTCATAAAAACAGGGAGGATTTGTGCTTTGCCAGAAAGGTTGGCTCTGACAATGCACAGGATTTTATGGTATACATATTTACTCGTCGCACCCTGCTCAAAACCACCGCTGTTGGTTTGGGCATTGCGGATCTGATCGGTACGGGGTACGAGTTTGCGCAGCCCACATCCGCATCCGCATCCGCATTCGTATCCGCAGTGAAGCATCCGGGAATGCTGCACACGCAGGCCGACTTCGACCGCATGCGAGCCCAGGTGAACGCTGGTGCCCAGCCCTGGATTGATGGTTGGAACAAGCTGATTGCCAATTCGCACTCCTCTGCAACCTACAAGCCGAACCCCCAGGCGACGATCATCCGAGGCGGTTCTGGGCAGAACTACGGTATCCTGTACAACGATATCGCTGCCGCCTACCAGAACGCGTTGCGATGGAAGATCAGCGGCGACACCGCGCACGCTGACACGGCGAGTACCATTCTGAACGCTTGGTCAGGCAAGCTCACACAGATCAATGGCACCTCCGACCGGTGGCTGGCCTCCGGAATCTACGGGTACGAGTTTGCCAACGCTGCTGAGATCATGCGTGACTACCCTGGCTTCAATCTCCCGCAGTTCAAGACCATGATGTTAAACGTGTTCTGGCCGATGAACCAGGATTTCTTGGTCCGGCACAACGGGCACTGCAACACCCACTACTGGGCAAACTGGGACCTGTGCAACATGGCTTCGAGCCTGGCTATCGGGATCCTCTGTGACGACCAGACCAAGATCCAGTGGGCAATCGACTATTTCAAGACTGGTTCTGGCAACGGCTCTATCCTGCACGCCATACCGTTCCTGCATCCCGGTGGCCTCGCCCAGTGGCAGGAGAGTGGACGCGACCAGGGACACAGCATGTTCGGCATCGGTTTGATGGGCGATTTCTGCGAGATGGCCTGGAACCAGGGTCAGGACCTGTACGGGTACAGCGACAATCGTTTCTTGCAGGCGTGTGAGTACGTCGCCAAGTACAATCTTGGGAACACCGTCCCGTTCACGACGTACACCTATGGCTATGGGGCGCATTGCGTCACCCAGACGCATACCGTCATCTCGGATGGCAGCCGGGGTCAGATCCGCCCGGTATGGGAACGAGTCTACAACCACTACGTCAATCGCCGAGGACTGGCCGCCCCGTATACCGCAGCCTATGCCGCGAAGACGCGCCCCGAGGGCGGTGGGGGCGACTACGGTCCCAACAGTGGAGGATACGATCACCTCGGTTTCGGCACATTGACCTCCACACTGGCCAAAACGGACGTAGTAGCTTCCCCGACCCCCACACAGGTCAAAACGGGAGTAGCTTCCCCAACCCCCACACAGGCCAAAACGGGAGTAGCGGCTTCCCCAACCCCCACGCAGGTTAAGGCGAAGGCAACGGCTTCCCCAACTCCCACGCAGACCCATACGGGGGAAGCGACGGATTTCCCCGATATTCTAAGTATAATCAAGCGACTTTTTTGGTTTTGGAACTAATGACTGACAGGATGTTTTGAGGGCATTCAATCAATGTCCTCAAAACACTGTTGGGCAGTTGCAAGCAGTGCCGGCATCGTTTCAATGCACTCACAATGGGTGACTTCCCGGCGAAAATGTTGCCAGCGTGTGAATGAGCTGGTCAAGGCTAAGAGTGATAAAATAGAGATCATGAATTTATTTTTCTTCCTGGTAATTATCTCGTTCGCCTGCTTTTATCAGGGTCTGACTGGTTTTGGCTCTGCCCTCATTGCTGCGCCACTTTTGTTACTTATTTTAGATAAAATCACTGTTGTTACCTCAATCGCCCTCGTAGGTCTTGTATTGAATGTATTTCTTCTTCGAAAAATCAAACAACCACTTAACCTTACATTGTTGCTGCCTCTTTGCCTTGCAAGCGTCATTGGTATGCCCTTTGGCATATGGATACTAAAAGCGGTACCAATAAATCTGATGAAAATTATTGCTGGAAGTTTAGCTATTCTATCCGCACTCATTATATCTTTTACCAAAAGTTCATTGCCTCGGACAAAGCTCTTGACCGTGATAGCTGGTCTATTTAGTGGAGTGTTACAAACAAGCATTAGCATGTCTGGCCCGCCAGTTGTGACGTTGCTGGCAGCAATGGATGGAGAGAAGAATGAGATGAGAAAAACATTAGTAACTTTTTTCTTATTTATAAATCTTGTCTCTCTTCCTTTCTTTTTATTTTCAAAATTTCTGACGTTTCAGAGAATAAGTCTTAGTTGCTTTGTTCTTCCTTTTGTCTTCTTGGGAGCATATTTAGGAAATAAGGTTGTTGAGAAAATACCACAAAAGGCATTTCGATGGCTTGCATTGGTGACTGTTTGTATAACCGGTCTTGTTAGTATTTATTCTGGACTGTCATAGCAGCTATCCTCAAGCAAGGATAGCTGCCATGTAGAAAGTAGCTCTCTTGGGCAACTATTGTACTGTGACAGTAATCGTTGCACCTTTTTCACTCGTAATGTTAAATGTTCCAGGTGTATTAAACGTTACTGTAGCAGATTGGTTCAAAGCAAGTTTGAAATCTACACCAGCTTTTTGTGTATCACCCATATCAAAATCTTGAATCTCGTCACTCATATTCGTGAAAGTGACAGAATCGCCCTTTTTGATCGTAAGTGTACTTGGATCGCACTTATATACATCGGTTTGTCCTTGTGTCCTGCTCTCCTTGACGGCTACTGTTGCTGCGGGGGTTACAGTGCTGCTCATCGAGGAATTGCTACTTGTACTTGAAGTGCTATTGGATGTACTTGAAGTGCTACTGGATGTACCTGTGTTATCGCCACCACAGGCAGCGAGCCCAAAGATGAGAATGAACAGGCTACCAAAAACCACCCAGGAAGCGGAAAGACGAATCGATCGAAGCCAGAAACCAAATAGACGCATCATTATTCTCCTTCTATTCAAACGTGCTCAGGAAGATCTACGAAACAAGGTCAAGTCGTCCAAAGAGTCCATCTTGCTCTGAACTCGGACCTGCTGCAA
This sequence comes from uncultured Ktedonobacterales bacterium, assembly GCA_966427955.1. Taxonomy (GTDB): domain Bacteria; phylum Chloroflexota; class Ktedonobacteria; order Ktedonobacterales; family Ktedonobacteraceae; genus DASYAN01. The sequence continues at coordinate 6,699 of CBJMBI010000110.1, read as the reverse complement.
AGAATAACTGGTTATGCTTACCAGCACCATTGTCATTTCCGAAGGTTAGGGACCAAAGCTGATCAATCTGCAGTGGTGCTCCATGTTTATCTGTCACTTGACCAAGCCATTGACCACTCTTCGGATCAAATACATTGATGTAGCCATCGCGGAAATTGCCTACAAGTAATTTGTTGCTAAAGGCACCAAAGTCCAAAGGTGCAAGAGCCATGCCCCACGGAGAGTTCAAGCGCCCATTTGATACCAGGCGTTTCTGGAATTCTCCCTCAGTTGTAAAAACGTCAATATAGCCATGTCCAACTGCTCCAACATCATTGTGTTTATCAAGACTTTGCTCGGCATACGTGACGTAAATAGCGCTGTTCATTGCCTTGATCCCAAAAGGTGCATAGTTGCTCGGCATATTTGGATCAACAAATTTACCAGGCAGAGTGACCGGCTTGTAGTTGCTATCGAAAACATCAACGGTGTTTAGAGCAAAATCGGCTGCATAAAGTCTGGGGCCCTGCGGAGTATCGGCAGATGTTAGCCCTTTATAGACCGCACCTTTTCCCGAATTATCAACACGCATCGCCGCATTGAGTTTCATGGAATCGTTCCAGCCCGCAATTGTCCCTTGTTCTGAGGAGAAGACAAAGGCATCTCCTAAAAATTCGCGTTTTGCGCTGAACACCATTCCAGTGAGAGGAGCGGCACCATTTCCGTCTGGACCATTGGGAACCGGGATCTTGACAGCTAGAGGTACTTGCTTACCTCCATCGTCAATCATCACATCCTTCCCGCTTCCATCGTAGACAGTCGAATAGCCACTAGAGTTGTTTACCCATACCCGACCGGGATCCCCAAATTCTAATCCCCAAGCATCAGTCATTTTTTCATCGTGTTGAGCAGCAACAGCATCCACATTGGAAACAAGAGCAACCATATTGAGTGCAAACTGAGTGTTTCCTGTGTCGCTTTGAGATGATGCACTTGATGTTTGGTTTGGAGAGGCAGCCGGTGATCCACCGCATCCAGTAAGCAAAGCTGTACCTGTCATCAGCAGAGCAAGACAACTTATCATCTGCCGGTAATGAGGAGGTCTTACAAGAGACTTCATCATCAAAGTTTCTCCTTCTTCCTTGTTTTTACTACGAGGTCCCCCCAACTCATCCTGCAAAAATAGTAGCATGGACTAGAATTTTTCGTCAAACAAATTTGGCGAAATAGTACTTATAGAGCATGTTGTTTCATCGTGTTCTGCTAGGTGTCACTGAGGTTATGCTTGATTTCCGAGGCTAACTTTATTTGCAAACTTCCAACTTCTGTCTCTTGCTCATGCATGCCGCTAAACTCGGAAATATAACACATTGATTTTGGTTGAAACAGGGAATCATGTCATTGCGTGATACCTAGTGAGTGAAGATTGTTCTCATCTCTACAGTGGCATAGGGGTTTGTTTGGTCTCATAGAAGAGAGAGGGTACAAGAAGTAAAGGAGAAAGTGCATGCTTCGAGATGCGTTGGATGGAATTATGGCAGGATCGGTAGGAACAGTGGCACTTGATATGACAACCTATGCTGACATGGCCATTCGCGGGCGTTCAGCGAGTAATGCGCCGTCGGCATTGGTTGGTACCGTAGTAGAGAAAATCGGTCTTCCCCTTTCCTCCCACAAGAACGCTCCTCAGGATCAGACACTACAGAACCGCAAGAGCGGTATCGGGGCTCTGTTAGGTTATGTCAATGGGCTCGGTGTGGGAGCCCTCTATGGGTTGCTCCGACCGCATCTTGAGGATGTGCCTCTTCCACTTGCCGGACTCTTGGTGGGTGCAACTGCCATGGCGGCTAGTGATGTTCCCCTTGTTGCGCTGAGGATAAGCCATCCAACAACCTGGGGTTTCTCTGGTTGGGTTGCTGACATCATTCCTCACCTTTTCTATGGTTTGGCTACTGCCCTAAGCTATGAGGCTTTGGCTAATAGGGATTAGAGGAGAGACTGTCATGATGCCTCACTTGATCATCGCCTCGCCGGCATTTCCTGCTTGGTTGCGGGTTACGCATTTCATCAATCTCCTCTTTATCGGGCTGTTAGTCCGAAGTGGCATTCAAATCCTTGGGGCTCATCCACGTCTCTATTGGAAGGATTCCTGTAACCCAGAGAAGGCATGGCTTACTCTTACCAAGCGCAAGGTGCCAAAAGACCAGCTCTATACCTCTATGGATGACGAAGTAGAGCCTTCCTCTTGGATTGCCCAGCCTGGGGGACAGAATCTTGGTTTGGGACGCCACTGGCACTTCTTTTCTGTTATCTTTTGGCTCCTCAATGGTATCATCTATGTGGTCTTGCTCTTTGCTACTGGTGAGTGGTCTCGACTCATTCCAACCTCCTGGAGTATCTTCCCACGTGCCTGGGATACACTGCTCACCTACATTAGTTTCCATATTCCTCCAGTGAGCGATTTTCGCCCCTATGATCCTTTGCAACAACTGACTTATGCAGCAGTTGTCTTTCTGCTGGCACCATTTATGCTGCTGACCGGAGCAACGATGTCTCCTGCTATTGAGGCTCGCTTCCCCTGGTATGTCAAACTCTTCGGTGGGCGTCAGGTTGGACGAAGTTTGCATTTTTTGTCTATGTTGGCATTTGTTGCATTTACAATTATGCATACAGTACTTGTCCTCATTGTCCACTTCGAGAACAATATTCGTGAGATTGTGCTGGGTAGCTTGAACAGCAGTCTCACGCTCGCGGTGACAATTGCTGTCATTGCATTGCTCTGTGTTTTTCTCTTTTATGCGCTCAGTTCATGGTATTCGCGGTGGCACAAACGGCAGGTGCAGGATGGACTTGGAGCAATTGTCGATCCAATCAGGCAAGCGTTATTGCACCGTATTACTTCTCGGCAGGACTACAAGCCTTCTGACATGACAAGCTACTTCTGGGTCAATGGTCGTCCTCCTGTCTCTGACGAATTCAAGCGTCTCCAAGAGAACAATTTTGCCGATTGGAAGCTGGAGATCTTTGGATTAGTGATCAATCCTGTGCATCTCTCACTTGAGGATCTGCGTAAGTTGCCAAAGCAAACTCAGATTACTTTGCATAATTGTATCCAGGGCTGGTCAGGAATTGCCGAGTGGGGAGGCATTCCCTTGCGCGAAGTCGTCAAGTTGTGTGGTCCTCTGCCTGAAGCGAACTATCTAGTCTTTACCTCCTATCAGCATGGGATGCAGTCCTATCCTCACGGAGGTCGGGAGGCGCAGGAGACTCTTTTTTATGAAGTGATTGATATGGAACTGGCCCAACATCCGCAGACTGTTCTCGCTTATGAGATGAATGGCAAGCCGCTTCCCTTAGAACATGGAGCCCCTCTGCGTTTGCGGGTCGAGACACAGCTAGGCTATAAAATGGTCAAATATCTCCGTTCCATCGAATTTGTCACAGACTACAGCCATATTGGGAAAGGGCGAGGGGGCTTCCGCGAGGACTTTCAGTACTATGGCAGAACAGCCGAGATTTAAAAGCAGGATAAAGCCATGAAGTATAACACAATGACCAATCAGCGAGTACCAATCCAGTATGAAAAGACAGATGGCCATAGGCCTCTCCCTATAGTAACTCTTGATAGTGTGGGGTTGGAACGCGAACTACGTGCGAAGGTACGAGGCGAAGTCCGCTTTGATGCGGGGAGTCGGGCAATTTATTCAACAGATGCGTCAAATTATCGCCAAGTTCCGATTGGCGTAGTGATTCCCAGGGATGCCGATGATGTGGTTGCAACGGTGGCAACCTGTCGGGACTATGGTGCTCCTATTGTGAATCGTGGCGGGGGGACTAGCCTGGCTGGGCAAACGTGCAACCTAGCGGTCGTTATAGACATGTCCAAGTATATGAATGCTCTCCTTGAAATAGATGTGGAGAAGCGTTTAGCTCGCGTGCAGCCAGGCATCATCCTCGACGATCTGCGCAATGCGGCAGAACATCATCATCTCACCTTTGGCCCTGATCCTGCCACCCATAACCATTGCACGCTGGGTGGTATGATTGGTAACAACTCCTGTGGCGTTCATGCCTTGATGGCTGGCAAGACAGCCGATAATATCGAAGCCTTGGAAATTCTCACTTATGATGGTCTGCATCTAAGTGTTGGCAAGACAGATGACCAGATGCTAGAGGACATTATTAACCAGGGAGGACGGCGTGGCGAAATCTACCGAGGGCTCAAAACCCTCAGGGATACTTATGCAGATCTGATCCGAAAGCGTTTTCCCAACATCCCTCGGCGGGTCTCTGGCTATAATCTTGACCAGCTTTTGCCTGAAAATGGCTTTCATGTAGCACGTGCCCTTGTTGGTAGTGAAAGTACCTGTGTCACTGTCCTGGAGGCGACGACACGCTTAGTAGAAAGCCCGCCAGCTCGTGTGCTTGTCGTCTTGGGTTATTCAGACATCTATCGTGGCTGTGATCAGATTCCAGAACTGCTGGAGCACAAACCTATCGGGCTGGAAGGCTTTGATGAATATCTCCTGCGTGACCTTAGACGCAAAGGGATGCATGAGAGCGAGATAGCGCTGTTTCCAGAGGGAAGGGGCTGGTTAATGGTGGAATTCGGTGGATTTAGCAGGAAAGAGGCAGATGAAAAAGCTCAAGCATTAATCGCCGTTCTTAGACGCAAGCGCAAGAATGTACCTCACATGAAACTCTTCGATGATCCGTCCGAGCAGGCACAAGTATGGTCTGTGCGGGAAGCGGCCTTGGGGACAACTGCCATTGTGCCGGGACGTAAACCTGCATGGCCGGGCTGGGAAGATTCGGCAGTACCGCCAGAGAAATTGGGAAATTATCTCCGCGATCTGCGCAAGCTTCACAAGAGGTACGGCTATACAGCTAGCTTTTACGGACATTTTGGTCAGGGATGTCTGCATGAACGCATCAACTTTGACCTGGAAACACCAGATGGCATCCAGCACTTCCGCTCATTCATCAATGAGGCAGCTGATTTGGTGGTCAATTATGGGGGCTCTTTCTCCGGTGAACATGGGGACGGTCAGGCGCGTGCGGAACTGCTACCGAAAATGTATGGTGAGGAACTTGTCCAAGCATTTCGCGAATTCAAGGCCATTTGGGACCCCAATGGAAAAATGAATCCCGGCAAAATGGTGAATGCATACCGCATGGATGAGCATCTACGCCTGAACACCGACTATAACCCCATCTATCTGAAGCAGCCGACACATTTTCAATTTCCCGAGGATGAAGGAAGCTTTGCTAATGCCACGCTCCGCTGTGTTGGCATTGGCAAATGCCGTAGAACTGTCGGAGGAACGATGTGTCCAAGCTTCATGGTTCTACACGAGGAGGAGCACACCACACGTGGACGAGCCCGCATGCTTTTCGAAATGTTGCAAGGAGATCCTGTTACCAGAGGGTGGAAGGATGAGCATGTGAAAGAGGCCTTGGATCTATGTCTGTCCTGCAAAGGGTGCAAGGGAGAATGTCCCGTCAATGTTGACATGGCGACCTACAAAGCGGAGTTTCTCTCACACTACTATCAAGGCAAACTGCGACCAATCACAGCCTATTCAATGGGACTCATTTACTGGTGGTCACGACTGGCTTCACATATGCCTCGTTTAGTGAATTTCTTGACCCAGACGCCAGTACTAAGCGACATAGCCAAAATGGTGGCAGGTATCGCTCCCCAACGACACATTCCAGCCTTTGCACCATACACATTCAAGCAATGGTTCAGTCGGCGTGGTCCCCGCAATGAAGGAATGCCCCAAGTGATCCTCTGGCCAGATACCTTCAATAATTACTTTCATCCCGAGACTGCTATAGCAGCAGTGGAGGTACTTGAGGCAACTGGCCATCAAATTGTTGTACCTCACCAATCATTGTGCTGTGGTCGCCCTCTCTACGATTATGGCTTTCTCGGGCAGGCAGAACAACTCCTGCGCACTATTCTCGATACGCTGCATCCCTACATTGAGGCAGGTATTCCGTTAGTAGGCTTGGAGCCGAGTTGCGTAGCCGTTTTTCGTGATGAACTTACCAATCTATTCCCTCATGATGAAAATGCTCACAGATTGAGTAAACAGACATTCCTGCTCAGTGAGTTTCTTGCCAAGAAGGTTGAGAACTATCAGCCACCCAGGCTAGAGCGTAAGGCAATTGTACACGGACATTGCCATCACAAAGCCATCATGAAAATGAACGATGAACAGGCCATTCTTGCTAAGCTCGGCCTTAATTTCCAATTGCTTGACTCTGGCTGCTGTGGTATGGCTGGGGCCTTTGGCTTCGAGAAAGATCACTACGATATCTCTCTCAAAGCTGGTGAGCGTGTGCTCCTTCCAGCGATACGTCAAGCGGACAAGGAAACCCTCATCATTGCTGATGGGTTTAGCTGCCGCGAGCAAATTGCTCAGGCAACGGATCGCCAAGCACTGCATTTGGCCCAAGTCTTACATATGGCGCTCCATGCCGACCAGAGCAATCTATTACAAGCATATCCAGAAAAAGATTACCTAAATACGCAACAACCATTAATGGTCCAATATCAGGAAAACCAGCTACCAGTCCTCCTCATGGGCTTTGGCTTAGGACTGGGTGGAACGATACTCGCCTGGTTATGGAAGAGAAGGCGCTAACAAGTCGATAGGGTTCTCAAAAAACCATCTGTGCGATCCATCCAATACGGTCATTAATCTGAGCAGC
>CBJMBI010000109.1:0-9871 GCA_966427955.1 uncultured Ktedonobacterales bacterium | reverse complement strand
GAACCTAGTGCCACCTACCCCGCGCAAACCCTGCCTATTTGGTTTATAATATGTTTTAAGATATTGAATGGTACAATGCTAAGCAAGGAGGTTCTATGTCTCTTAAACTTCTCGCCATCGGCATACTTGCATTAGTCATAGGTATCGCACTCTGTTTAGTCGGGTATCGAGCTTTCCGAATATTGATTGTCATCTGGGGCTTTTTCGCTGGATTTCTACTGATGCTTCAAGCTGTTGTCGATGCCTCAGGAGGCCGGGTATCGATTGAAGGGTTAGTAATCGCGTTTGTGGTAGGCCTTATATTGGCTGTACTGGCATACTACCTGTATGTGGCCGCAGTTCTCATTCTGAGTGCCTCAGTGGGATTGTGGGTTGGGGTTGGGCTTATGATGGCTCTTGGCTTTAGCAATCACAGCACAGCGGCACTAATAGTCGGCCTCGTTCTTGCACTTGCTCTCGCCGTCCTTGCGTTTGCCCTTAACCTGACAAAATTCTTGCTTGTTAGCGGTACATCTTTAGCTGGAGCTTGTAGCATTATTATAGGCATCTTGCTCCTCTTGAAGAAAATCACGCTAGAATCTCTGTCATTAGGTATGGTAGGAACTATTATCTCTCATTCACAGGTCTGGAGTTCTGCATGGCTAGTTATTGCAATTGTTGGTATAATTGTGCAATTGAGTAGTACGCAGCGTTATGCGCATGGCCATGCGCGAGCCCAGTTCTATAAACCTGCAAGCGTAAATGAAATAAAATAGTGAAAGAATGCACTAAAGAATCACAGCGTCAAAAGAGGATCTTTTGTGAGAGACTCCTTATAAGCCTGTGCCTGTATTAGAGCGGTGAGCAACTCCTTCTCTACCTTGTCATGGTTGGCCTTGACACACTTGTGACCAAGGCGTAAAATAATGACTAAATAGTCATAATTTTTACGAGTCAGTCATCTTGTTGACTTACGCAAACAACGAGCCATTTGACAGACTCCTATTACATAGAGGTGTACACATGCAAAGTACTCACCGCTCTCTCAAAGAAAAGCAGCGTCAGGAGCGTGAAAACCTCATCCTCCAGGTAGCAGAAGAAGTCTTATTGGAGAAGGGATATGCTGAAACGTCAATTGACGAGATCGCTGCACGTGTTGGTATTGCCAAAGGGACTGTCTATCTTCACTTTCCCAGCAAAGAGGACTTGGTAGTCACCATTTTTGCCCGCAATATACAGACGCTCTTAGAGGGTATGGATGGTATCATCATTTCCCAATCAACCTATCGTGCAAAGCTAGAAGCCCTGTTACATTTTATGTATACCGGATTTTTTAGGAAACGTGCTCAGCTCCTCTCCTCCATCCATACCTGTGCTGAACTGATGAACTTCTTTACTGCAAAAGGAAGTCGTATCCGTGAACTCTGGCATCAGCTAGCAGTAGTCGTTGCATCATTGTTAGATGAAGGCAAAGCAGCTGGAGAATTTACCACGACTATTCCGACTCCAGTCTTAGTAGGATCATTTTTCAGCTTACTTTCACCTCTGCATTATCAGCGTCTCATCGAGGAAGAACACTTCTCGGCCGAGGAATTAGTTAGATCTGTGACGCGCATCTACTTTGGCGGTATTATGGCAGAATAGAGATCTGCAGTTAAATGTCATCCCAAATTTCATCTGCTTGAAACATAGATACCAACCTAAGCACCGCTATGACGTAGCTTGTAGACCTTAATCGCAACCTGCAGTGTGAGCCAGTTACTACGATCCTGTATATCAATATCACACAGGGATTGTAAGCGTTCTAGACGCTGGATTAGCGTATTGCGGTGAACAAAGAGCCTATCGGCGGTCTTGGTAAGATTGCCTGCACACTCCAGATATGTTTCCAGTGTATCCAACAGATCCGTATTCTTCCTCCGATCGTAATTGACAATGTGTGCAATCTGGTCCTGATAAACATCACGCAAGTCATCCATATGTGCAATCTTGTACAGGTACCGATAGACTCCCAGGTCATTGAAATGCGTCACAAAGGGTTGGCGCTTGCTTGCATTGCCATTCTGCTCATTGAGATCCTGCCCCATTTGTAGTGCTTCATTGGCCTCGGCAAAGCCGCGTCGATAATCGCTAATATGTTGGCAAGCATTGCCAACACCTACGGATAAGTAGACATCGTACTCATTGAACATTTGGTGTATAAAGTCCTCTAGCCATAATTTCAAGCGCACAATGCTCGAATCTCTTGCTAAGGGAATGATACAGGTGACCATATTTTCATGCTCATAGAAGACCGAGTTACTATAACTATCCTGGATACGCCGTCGTACAATAGTGCACATGCGCTTATAAGCCGCTTGTAAAGAAGCTCCCTGAATGTAGCTATTACTCTCAGTTGTGGCTAGAGCCTCGCGTAAGTCCGAGGAACGTTTACGATCCTGCTTACCATTCTTCTGTGTAGAAGCGGAATGGTCCCAGTGTCTATCCAGATAAGCAATCTCAATTATGACTGGCACATGTGGTTTTGTCAGATCACAGCCTAGGAAATGAGCACGCTGGCGCAACGAATCATCGGAGTCACTACCGCCCTGTATCAGATCATCAAAGAAACCTTTGACCAAATTCTTCTGTGCTAGTTGATTAACCAAGTAACTATTTTTAATCGCAATGGCGGCCTGATTAGCAATCGTTGCCAACAATGTCTGATCTTCAGCGGAGAAACGGCGTTGTTTATTAGAATAGCAATTGATCAAGCCCAGTTGCTCAGTGCCAGCGATCAACGGTGCAGAGATCAACGATCGATACTGTGTATCTTTGAGGGGATTGAGTCGTTCCAATGTCGTATCGTAGCCATCTTGATCAATTTGTACAGACATGCGTTCTTGTGAATATGGCTTCTCATGCAATTCCCGCAGCCATTCCAGTGTCTGGGGGTCAATGTCAACCGACTGGAATTGGGCTCGGTCATTTAAATTGGGAGAGATTGCTCGTACTGTCAGACGCCAAGTCTGGTGTCGTGCTGCCTCTGAGTCGCGTTCATGGATCTGATCCATCAACATAATCACACAGAGGTCAACTTCCATAATTTGCACAGTAAGCGTTGCCAGGGAACGGAGCATGTCATCAAGGAAAAGGCCGGAACTGATGGTCTGGCTTAGGACAGCAAGGGAGGTTAAAACACTGAGCTTACGCTGCGTATTCTCGTACAACTGAGCATTTTCGATGGCTCTTCCGACCAGAGCTGCTGTGTTATTAATAAATGTATGATGCTGTTCAGTAAACTCACGAGGTGCAACAGACTGCACTGTAATGACCCCAACGAGATTGTCGTTCTTCGTCATAATTGGCACTGTCATGATTGACTGAAACTTTTCTTCTTCCAGCTCAGAGAAGTAGCGGAAACGTGGGTCCTCCAGTGCTTCTTCTTTTACAAAGACGGGCTTGCCATGCAGTGCTACCCAGCCAGCAATGCCCTCTCCTAAGGCCATCGAAATCTTGCCTACTAGATGCTGATATTTCTCAGTAGTGCTGGCAAGCACAACACGCTCTTTATCCTTATCATAGAGATAGATAAAGGCTACCTGACAGGAAGTAGCACGGACCACGATGTCCACGAGATGTTGTAACACTTCATCAAGCCTCAACGTTGAGCCGACTGTCGAGATCACTTCATTGAGTAGTGCGTTCTCTTGCATGCATGTCTCGAGTTCATTGCGCAGTTCTCTATTTTCTTGACACAGTTGTTGGAGTACTGGCTCTCTCTCTTCAAAAGGAGAGGTAGCAGGAAGCTGATAATTGGTACCTGCCTTGATAGACATGCGACCTCCTAATTTTAAGCCTGCATTGAACCTTGCTGTATGGGAAGTCCTATCCCTTTCATAGAGCATTACGTAAATGAGCGACCAACACTATGGCGCTGAGCGTCACGCCGTTGGTCGCTCTCTCAGAGAAGTCCTTCTATGGATAATCTGTCTATAACTCTATAAGATATATTGTAATCATTTTCCGTGTCTAAGTCTAGGGTTTTCGTCATACTTTTTAGCTTTCTTTGAAAGACTTAGCAAATTGGGCTTTCCCTCCTGGTTTTTCCTGTTCAATTACTAGACATCGGTCTTATCTACTCCATTCTCGTTAAACATGACAATTTTTTCATAAAAATGCCTGAATTACTGCAAAATATGATCATATCTGGTATAGTAGAAAGGCTCTGTTACAGAAAGCAAAGTTGGAAGGGATTGAAGGGGAGTTCCCAATGATAAAACAAGACAGCGAACAATTCAGTGTATTGGCGGTATTAACAACACTGCAACAGGAATTTGGCAGTATATCTGACTACTCTACCCTGTGTGACCAATTACCTCGTCGATTGGTCCATTTGCTTAGATGTCGTACTGTATTGCTCTATCTACACGTTAATGACACATTACAACTGATATCCAGTGCATTCGATGAGAAACCTGATTGGTCTTCTGCGCTGTTAGCAATTGCTCATATCAGTCCTATCAGTCTAGATAGTAGTGTGCCTGAAGCTTGTGCTTGGCGTGAGCAGCGTACAATCTGTCTATCAGACGAGTATCTAGCCTCAGTTGTCGTACCGCTTATCTATCGTCAACAGAGCATCGGTGTACTAGTAGTTGTGCGTAGTAACAATGATAGTCAACCTACTCCATCTATTTACTGGCAACCCGATGAAACCGCATCATTAGCTCTTATCGCTGGCCTGATTGCGCTTCTGCTTGAACATACACGCTTGTTAGAACAAGACCGTGAGCGTATTCATGAGCTATCGCTGCTCAATAGCATCAGTAGTCAGGTCAATTGCTCACTTTATGAAGTGGATCGCTTACGTAGTATCATTATACAGAGAACGAAAGAGATCTGTTCTGCTGATTTATGTGAAGTTCTGGAGCCAGCCAAGCCACCGGATGCAACTTCGTGGGTTTCATCTGCACTACATGAACGGCTTTTCTCATGGTGCCATGCGCAGCATGCTTCATGGCCCCTTATTATCGAGCGGCATACAAGTGCAGATGATCCTCATCTCAATAGCTATCTTTCTCTGCTTCCCACGAGCATCAAAACATTTATTGCATTGCCTCTTCTAAGTAATCGTACAGTAGAAAACCAAAATGTTGTGATATCATCTATGACTTGTAACGCCCCATCAGCTGCGAAGATCCTTGGGATCATTGCTGGTGGCTATTATGGTACCTGGAAATTGCGGCCGACAGAGTTAGCACTCCTACAGATTCTAGCAGGGCAGGCTGGGACAGTGATGGAAAATATGCATCTCATAGCCGAGGTGATCGAGGCCCGCAATGAAGCACGTTTACTCCTACGTCAGGTGCTAGATGACCAGCGCCTGAAAGAACTCATCTTGGAAAGCATTCCCAGCGGACTGATTACTACCGACCAGCAAGATCGCATCACTATCTTCAACCGGGCGGCGGCCACGATTCTTGGTTATCATCCCTACGAGGTGCTTGGTTTGCCTCTGCGCAAATTTCTTCCTCTCCCAAACGCAGAGTCTGGTCTTGCCAGAGAGACAGAGACATCCATTCCTCTAGCACAAGGTGAAACATCTCACAAACCTCTGCCGCAAACGGTAGCTCTGGTTGACCGCTATGAACGTAAACGTATACTGGAAGTAGAGTCTGTACCGCTCTATGATGATCAGGGGAGACGTGTAGGAACATTAATAACCTTTAGTGATATAACATCTATACATTATTTGCAAGAAGAAAAACGACGATTGGACCATTTGGCAACATTAGGTGAGATGGCGGCAAATGTGGCTCATGAAGTGCGTAACCCGCTGGCTTCGATCAAAGCAGCGATTCAGATACTCCGTGATGATCTCACAAAAAGTTATCTCTTCCATTCAGAAAGCGTGGAGGAGGGTGGACGAGCCACGAGAGATCAGGAGAACTGGGTACAAGAATCAATTGCTGTGATACTCAAGGAAGTAGAGCGCCTAGACACTCTGGTACGGGATCTGCTGCTCTTTGCTAGACCTCATCAGCTTCATCGAGCACGCTGCTCTATCACCGAGCTAAGTGATCAGATACTCAAACTCATTGAGCCACAAAGTGCGGCGGCTAATATAGTCGTCCATCGTCTTTACGAGGATATACCCCCATTGTGGGTAGATATAGGACAAATGGAGCAGATACTATTCAACTTGTTCATGAATGCTATCCAAGCTATGCCTGAGGGGGGAATTTTAACAGTCGCATGCCGCCGTCTTTCTGTTGAACAAGCGAAGTGTAAGTTGTGTCAGACCACGAACATGATGGTGGAAGCGATTCATTGCACCTCTTCAATGCTCTCACAAGGAAGCCAACAAACGTTGCCTGTAAAGCAATGGCTAGAATTGGTCGTGAGCGATACCGGGGTTGGTATTGCTGCTGACCAGATTAAACAAATTTTCCAGCCTTTCCATACAACAAAGGCACATGGGATTGGACTAGGGTTGCCAATTACGCGGCGTCTAATTGAGGATCATGGAGGCCAGATCTACATTGAGAGTCAACTAGGCTATGGGACAGCCGTGTCGGTCCACTTACCTCTGCTTACTGACGAGCTAATGCAGGCAAGGAGAGAGGCCAAACAATAATGCTGAATGTAGACGGCATGTGGTCTAGAGAATGGACTATCCATCTTTGAGGTCAGTATCACACGATGGAAAGATTGTGGGGGGATAGAGCATATGAGTTTGACAATCCTGATTATTGATGATGAACCATATTTGCCACATCAATTTGCGCGCTATTTACGAAAACATGGCTACGAAGTCTATACGGCTGCAGATGGTGAAGCAGGACTAGCTGAATTGCAACGTAACACGATTGATCTGGTATTGCTCGACTTGCGTTTGCCAAAAATTAGTGGGCTGGATCTGCTTCCCCAGATACGCAAAATTGATCAAGACGTGCCTATAGTGATGCTAACAGCATATGGAGACGTCCAGACTGCTGTGGAGGCTATGAAACTAGGAGCCTGTGACTATTTACTCAAAGGCTTTAATCTAGATGAATTGCTGGTGGTTGTCCGACGCTCACTGGAGACCAGTGCAATGTCTCGCGAACTACGGGAACTCCAGCGTGAGCGTCGGGACAAGTATCATTTCAACTATATCATTGGGCATAGCGAGCGTATGCGCCAAATCTTTGAAATAGTGGCACGCGTAGCCAGGAGTGATGCCTCAGTATTAATCATGGGAGAGAGTGGAACTGGCAAAGAAGTTGTGGCACATGCTATCCATGAGCAGAGTGCTCGTGCCAAGGGTCCATTCCATGCTCTCAACTGTGCCGCTATTGCCAACAACTTGCTGGAAAGTGAGCTTTTTGGCTACGAGCCTTACGCCTTTACCGACGCGAAAAGGCAAAAGCGTGGTCTGCTTGAACTTGCGGAGGGAGGGACGCTATTTCTAGATGAAGTTGGCGAAATGTCTCTTGATATGCAAGCCAAATTGTTGCGTGTCCTGGAAACGCGTTCGTTTTTCCGCCTGGGTGGAAGCAAAGAAGTCAAAATTAATGTACGTGTGCTAGCAGCTACAAATAAAGATCTAGAGCAAGCCAAGCTTGACGGTTCATTTCGTGCTGATCTCTATTTTCGTCTGGCAGTCTTTCCGATTACACTACCACCTTTGCGTGAGCGCCCGAGAGACATTCTCCTATTTGCTTCACGCTTTATCGGCGACTATAACAAATTGCTAGGACGCAATGTACGTCGTATTTCTCCAGAAGCTCAACGTTTGTTGCTTGTCTATAGCTGGCCTGGTAACATACGTGAACTCAAGAATGTGATTGAACGAGCAATGATTTTGAGTACTGGTGATGAGATCTTACCTGCACACCTTCCCTATGAAATTGCGGGTACAAAGGGGCCGGGCGAATCGACACCAACTGATCCCTGGGAACAATGGCTCAATGTGCGACCATTAGAGCCAGTGTCGTTTGAAGAGGTCAGTGGACGTTTCGAGCAGCACTTGATTCGCTGGGCGTTGGAAACAACGAATCATAATCGCACGCAAGCAGCAGCATTGCTTGGCTTCGCCAAGGTTGACCAACTCCGCTATCTCATGCGCAAACACGGTATTGAGTAAATGCCGACAGTCGTGCCAAAGAGTGTAGGTTCTATGCACTATCGGAGGCCTCTTGTAGAGAAATTGCAAGCAATTCGGCTTCAATTTCTTGCCAGACTGCCATCTCAATTTGTGCATTGCTCAATTGCTGTGACTGCTGGGCGGCCTGCTGAAACTTGGCTGTCAGACGTTGACGGAAGTTGGCCAGGATGGGCCGTTGAATCTCAGGCTTTGGGATCACACGTAGCTCGATCATGCTAGCTGGATAAAAATCTTTCTCATCAAATGCTAGTGAAATAAGATCACTAAAGGTAGCAAGAAGATTCAGCCGTTCCTGCGAGAAATACTTAGGTTGTGTGCTAGAGGCAAGTAAGCAGCCTGCAATACGTCCCTCAAAACGAATAGGGTGTGCGGCTGCACTGACCTCATAACTATCTTGTACAGCTGGAAAGGGTTTACTCTGACGCAAGTCATCATCGCTTACTATATGACGCACTTCAATCGAATAACCGGATAACGACTCCAACCCAAGGAAAAGTACATCGTGTTCTAGGTCGGCTGTCCAGGGAGGCGTCCCCTTCCCTGTGCGCTCACGCAAACTGCGAATCTTCCCATCAATTGGAGATGGCGGCATGCATTGAATAAGCATCACAGCCATGCCCAAGTGATTGGGATCTAGCTGGAGTAATGCCTGTTTGAGGACTTCATCGCTGATGCGCCAGAAACGTAAGTTTTCGGTAGTTGTTGTACGAATATTAAGAACATGAGCAAAAAATTCAGGAGAAATTTGCTGTGAAGGGACTTCGTTTACCCAATTCTGTATATCGGGATATAAATCCTCTAGAGCATCCAACAGCTCCTGACGTTGATTGGGATGCATTACTTGTACTAAATGTATTAAATGAGAACGTTGTGGCTTGGATTCTCCGCTGGCCCAACGGGAAAGTGTCATACTTGTGACACCAAGGGCTGCTGAGAGTCGCTGGCGTTCTGACGGCGATTTAATAACGCCCTGAAGGACTATTGACCATGCGGGAAGAGACATAACCATAAAATATCCTTTTCAATAAATCCTATCTATTATTCACAAACGAATCATATTCAAATATGTAACATTGAATATCTCACATAATGAGATACTTCATTTGTAAGGGCCAAAGTCACGGATAGACCCGCCTATCAGGGGGCCTTGTGTCAAGAGACTAAGATCTCTGTGTGGCGCTGCTTCTGTCGACAAAGAATCATCAATATTATGATAATTTGTCCACATCTTAAATTGGTGCTAGAAAACACTTGTCTCTGAGCCAAAAAGTTGGTATGATTACAAACGAGAGCATCCTGACGAGTTCAAGGAAGCAGGGCGGCTATGCCAAATAGATATGAACGTGAGATCGAAGAAATCCTGCGCAATCTGGAACAAACCAAACCTAGGTCAAGTCGTGGGGCAAAGTCTGGAGATCAACCCAACAAAAGAGCAGGGGTTCGCATGCGTCAACCTCGTTTTTCCGGGCACCTTTCACTATCGGAACAATTGCTACTTACTGCTATAATTGCAGCTCTAATTGCTGGGGCCTATGCCTATGTGACTCAGCAAAGAGATCTGTTTACATTCATGCTTGTGCTTATAGCAACGGTCTCTCTGATCTTGGTAGGAAGTTCGCAATTCATTTTTCAGCCGCGTCGCCCGAAGTCATTGCGCTATGGTAATATTACGATTACTCCTCTACGGCGCAATCCATTGATCATACTCAGAACACAGTGGAATTTATTTAAACTCCGCATGCGCTACCGACATAGAAAAGAGCG
>CBJMBI010000108.1:0-9876 GCA_966427955.1 uncultured Ktedonobacterales bacterium | reverse complement strand
CTTGAGACTTTATTATATCATACTTCTCTCCTTGCAGTCTTTTCAATTGAGCTTGGCAGGAGAGAAACTGGCTACTGTGTGATTTGTACTCTTGACTTCATAGAGTTTTTGTATGTTTTTGGCATATTGCTTTCTAAATTATATTGTGAAAATTGATACAGTTCGTATGATATTTCCATCTCAGAGAAGTCAAGTCTTCTGCGAATCGCTGTAGGAGTACTACAAACACGTATAGTTATTTCAAGTCTGGGTATTGTGCTTCGTTTTGTGTTCTAGCTCTTACAGTAGAGAAATGTAGTTTTTTTGCACTACACGTGTATGAGGATGTTCAACCCCAAATTTCTGCTCACAAATAGCAAGCGCACGTTGATATAACGATTTAGCTTGCTCATATTTCCCCTGGTGGTGATAGAGTCCTGCCAGATTATTGAGACTGTTTGCTGTATCAGAATGCTCCGGACCCAATTGTCGCTCACGAATAGCAAGCGCACGCTGGTGCAATGGCTCAGCTTGCTCATATCTTCCCTGGTCCTGATAGAGCACAGCCAGATTATTGAGACTTTGGGCTGTCTCAGGGTGTTCAGAGCCCAATTGATGCTCACAGATGGCAAGAATACGCTGGTACAGTGGCTCAGCAAGTTCATATTTGCCTTGGTGGCGATAGAGGCCTGCTAGATTATTGAGGCAGACAGTTGTCTTGGGATGCAACTGGTGCTCACAGATAGCAAGAGCACGCTGGTATAAAGGTTCTGCTTGCTCATACTTGCCCTGTACTCGGTAGAGTTCTGCCAGATTATTGAGGCTAGTAGCTGTCTTGGAGTGCTCAGGTCCTAACTGGTGCTCACAGATGGCAAGAGCATGGTGGTACAAGGGCTCAGCTTGCTCATATTTGCCTTGATTCTTAAAGAATACTGCCAAATTGTTAAGACTGGCAGCCGTATCAGGGTGCTCAGGCCCTAATTGCCGCTCCCGAATGGTAAGAGCACGCTGGTATAAGGGTTCTGCTTGCTCATACTTGCCTTGGTTGCCATAGAGCAAAGCTAAGTTGTTGAGGCTATTGGCCGTGTCAGGATGCTCAGGCCCTAATTGCCGCTCCCGAATGGTAAGAGCACGCTGGTATAAGAGTTCTGCTTGCTCATGCTTGCCTTGGTTGTCATAGAGCGCTGCTAGATTGTCGAGACTGGTGGCTGTGTCAGGGTGCTCAGGTCCTAATTGCTGCTCCCGAATGGCAAGAGCACGCTGGTATAAGGGTTCTGCTTGCTCATGCTTGTCTTGGTTATCGTAGAGTAAAGCCAAGTTGTTAAGACTAGCTGCCGTGTTGGGATGCTCAGATCCCCACTGGTGCTTACAGATGGCAAGAGCACATTGGAACAACGGCTCAGCTTGTGTATAACGAGCACATTCATGCAAATAACTCCCTGCCTTACTGACCAAAAGAGCCGCTTGTGGTAGCATCAGATCTTTCTGTTCAATGAGATCAAGGCACGCCAGCGTATGTGGTAGACACCGCTTGCATATCGACCATTGTGTAAACTCTGTGTTAGGAAAGGTGGCATTGACCGCATATACTGTTTGTTGGGCCCACTTCTTTTCCTCCTCGGCAGGCATAGCATCTCGTAGTACAGCCTGTACTAGTCGATGGATACTCAGCATTTTCTCTGTCGTATTACGGCGGATTAGGGAATAAGCTCTAAGCACTGCGATAGCCTCATCGAGGAGTCCCTCGTCTTCTAACACACCTTGCAAATGTTCCCCAAGATATGATGCCCCTTTGATGACAATCTCTTCAGGGATAGCATCAGGAGCCAGAAATGCGCACAGTCGTAAGAGATCTGCTGCAACTGCATTTTGAGCTACTCGCTCAAATGATAATGACCAAGTTGTGGCCATAGATGCTGGATAATCACTACTATTGCTCCCACGACGTTTCAAGAGTTTGGCACGTTGAACCTGATAGCGTTCGAGGTATTTCTCTAAATGGCATCCAGTCTCCTCAATGTATGCTCCTGCCTGATCCAATGCCAGTGGTAAACCTCCTAGCTCCTTGCTGATCTGGATAGCTACCTCACAATCCTCTGGTATTGCCTGATCTAAAGTAGCATGAGCATCAATGAGTGTTGCACGTCGCAACAAAAAGAGAGCCCCCAGTTCGGGGGTGAAAGTATCCACTTCGATGCGTTGTGTCAGACCTCCAAGTGCCTGCGCCCGTGTGGTGAGCAAGATATGTCCATCGAATCGAGTGGGCAAGAACTCATGCACAATTGCTGGCTCATCGGCATTATCAAGAATCAGCAACCATGAATGGTTGCTCTGTAACCAGCGCTTCACGGCTTGCACGGTAATGGTCTGATCTTGTTCATCCCTTTGTGGGAGATTCAGAGATGTGGCGATCTCAACAAAAGATGACGTGAGTGTCTCGTGGCTCTCAGCACGTACCCACAATACAGCTTGATAATCATTGCTATATTGGCGGGCATATTGCAATGCGATCTGTGTTTTGCCGATACCCCCAAGCCCACTTATTGCTTGTGGCTGTGAGAGTGCGCTGGGCTGGCCTGTTTGCAGTTGCTGCCGTAAGTGTGAGAGAAGTTCTTCACGTCCGGTGAAGAAAAGATTACGTGGGTAGGGAATGTTCCACACCAATTCTTGGCCCATCAGTTTGGTGTCTGCTTTCTCTGATGGGCCTGCTAAGGGTTTGCAGGTGCAATCAGGAGAACCTTTTTTGCATCAACTCCTTCTTTGACCAGTAGCTCTGGAATATCCTCTTGAGGTATCCCTTCGAGCAAAAGTGACGTGATACCTTGTTCAAATGCCTCTTGGATAGAACGCCCAAAACCAACAGCACGATAGAAAGAAGAAGCAAAGGCAGTAGCAGCATTGTCATAGATGCTCTTCTTCATCCCAATCACACAATCGATCGTTTCCACCAGTGCTAGCGCCTGCTCACGTGAATAGCACGCATTGAGGAATACCAGTCGAATGTTATCCTTAAGCGTAGTAAACAACGACTTTAAGGCTTGTGCGGAGACTAACCTCGCTTGTCCGTTCTCTCCTGCCAGACAAAGCCCCTGACTGCTCCCATGGCCACTAAAATGCACAATATGCGGTTGGTGCTGGTTAAGCAATTGCAGTAAATCATCAGGTTGCACTGCCCAAGCTGACTGAAACACCAGTGCATCTCGGTGTTCGGCAGCTCGGAATTTCTGCTCGATTGCACGCGTCTCGTCATCGATGGCTAAGCGACTTGTACTGCTTGGGTTGGCCGCAAGAAATAGGGCCTTGATCTTCTGCATCTCTTTATCCTTTGAAGAGGTACTATTACTATAATAGTGCTGGTGTACTATGTTATTATCGATAATTGCCTGTCTCTGCATTGTGCTATTGCTATTTACCTGATATTTATCTATGCTTTCTGATTCTTCCATTAGCTTCTCACGGTAGTTGCTCGCTTGAGAATGATGGCGAGAGGTTATAATCTCACTCGTAATCTTCTCCTCTTTTGAACTACTAACTACATTGTGTCTCTTTTTATCAATGTAAGATTCAATACCCAAAAAATCTCTCATAAGCCTTAATTGAGTTAGCTTTTTAATTTCATCATCATTAAAGACTAATATATATCTTTTATCACTTAGCCAACGATTTGTAACAGGTTTAGCAACATTTGCTGGCTGAATCGTTCTCCGGCAAAATAAAAAACCTAAGCGTGATGTTTTCCCTCGTAATTTGTCATCTAATTGATTAAATTCAGTATTTACAGTGTCCAAAGCATAGTTTTTACATTCAATAGGAATGAATGTGGCATTTAAATCTATAGCAAGCTGGCCAAACAATCCATCTGTAGCATAATTCTCACATATTATATCAATACAACCTTGTCCCTGATTCACACTATACTCTTGATCAAATCCTCGGAAGCACCAGTCAAAAACAAATTTTAATAGCTCAAGGACAGCTGAATGATACTCGCTAGCATAGTCTGTTCCATACGGAATCCTGTCTAACTTTTTCAAATGTCGGTATATAATTTCATCGTCTATTCCTGCTCTTCCTGAGAAGATTGCAGGATCAAGCGGTGTAGTATTAGCCATAAGATCTTCTCTATACAAACTCATTACCTCTGGATGCTCCGATATAAATCGACTAACATTTTTCTTATTTAAAGCATAACAAGAATGTTTTTGCAAGTCTTTGTATGTTATGATAGGTGGAGCGCTTTGCAATGTTGCAGCGAGAGACGCAGTTGCCGTACGTAACTCCGTTAGAAAAATAGCACGTACATATTTGCGGTAGAAAGTACCATGATTAACTAGGTCGTCTTTACGGCGAACAAATCTCTTTGGAACAAGTATATATTCATCATTATCTCTAACAGGCAGATTGAAGTAACCGTGGCTCCAACTTTCAGATGAGCTATCCCAGAAATAGCTAACAGCGCATGGAGTAGTTTCTATACCATATTTAGAGCAGATCTCTGTAGTATATTCTGCTAGGTGTCCCTTTATAATATTTCCAACCAAGTCACTAATTTTATCAAAACCTAAACTATCAATATGCAACTCTAATTCCTGAATATCTTGAATAAACCCAGTTTTAAGAGCAGCAGACTGGGATAAGGCTTCTACAAGTTGTCTTTCCTGATTAGGCCCTAATCCAACACCCGTACGAGCCTTTGTGGCTACTCCTAAATATATTTGTTTAGGTTCTACCAATTTATTTTGTAC
This sequence comes from uncultured Ktedonobacterales bacterium, assembly GCA_966427955.1. GTDB lineage: Bacteria > Chloroflexota > Ktedonobacteria > Ktedonobacterales > Ktedonobacteraceae > DASYAN01. The sequence continues at coordinate 5,152 of CBJMBI010000108.1, read as the reverse complement.
TAATCTATTTAATTGTAATGTGTCTTTTTCTTTTGCAGCGTTTAATAAGCATTGAAAAAAACTTGCAATAGTTCTATGGCAATCTTTGCCCAACTTATCCTGGCACCTTGCTATTGCATAAGAATCAATATAGAGAGGTACATCCCTATCTAATAGGAAGTCAATGAAGGGCAATTCATATTGAGGTTTATAAATACCAAAATACTCTGAAAACCAAACAAGAGGACTATTTTCTGTTTTTTCCATAGAGTTGTCTCCGGAGTTCCTTGTCTGGCTTTCGAACCTAGTATCTGCTTAGTGCGGTTTAACTATATCAAACTTAAACAGATTTGTCTATCAATTGGTATAGAAAAACAGCCTTTATCATTGAGGCCGTTTTTCTTGCTATGTCTAATAGATATAAGATATTACTCTACATTCCTTCTCATTGCCCATGTAATTCTCTCTAATAAAAAGCGGCATACTAGCTGAAGCCAGATGCCGCCTCTTTGCATGCTTGCTAGTTATCTTACAAAGAGCACTATCAAGCTTATGACTGCGCAAGCTGCTATAATCACTTCGCAGGTCACTACGATGAGTTCGGTTTTCTTCATAGCCGATCCCCTTTCTTGAAACTACGAGATCGGCGCGTATTGGATACTTTTCAAAGGGTTTGCAAGTGTTTGAAAGTATTCATAAGTGTTTGCAAGTGTTGATAATCCAACGAAGTCGTGGTATTATTTATTCGAATTGTCACACATCTTACGAAATGTGTGGCATGGCGAATGATGATCACCACTGTACAAGGGTGATGATATCTTTTACGCGCCAATCTATGGTAAGGAAAAACCGAGTCATTCTACTTTGCGGGTGGATGACTCGGCTTTTACTTTAGCAGAAAAATCGAACTATGTCTAGCGCCGTAGACAGGGTGCGCATCATTTTTTAACTTTATTGGCAAGTAGCACAACTAATAGATAGGACATGCTTCTGCTCACCTAGAACCTTTTTTCACTCTTTCTACTTGATCATCGAATGATTATATAGCCAAGCAGAAAATGCAAAGTAGTGGAAAAGCAATTAATTCATATAAACATTCTACTTGTAATGCCATTCGCCAACAAAGTCAAAAATAACACGCTTCTAGTAGCAAATGGCAAGCTCTACTATCAAAACAGTGCCCCCTGCTCCACCCCACCATCAGACATCCCCACCTTCCCACTCGAACCCTTCCTAGCCCCTTTCCCCTTTGCCTCAACCCCCGCCTTCACTTCCTCATGATGCCGCTCATGATTGAGCAACAGCAACTTCTTGCTGGCCTTGCATTGGCTTAGCCTGTAGAACACAAGGACGCCTCGCTACATCTGGTTGTGAGATGTGGCGAGGCGCGTAGAGATGTTACGCTTTTTGACCTGCAATGTTGACAAGCCACGATACACCAAACTTGTCAGTGAGCATGCCAAAGGTATCACCCCAGATGGCCTTCTCAAGTGGCATTGTGACGTTGCCACCAGCAGAAAGCTTCTCGAAATAGCCTTTTAGTTCTGCTTCGTTCTCACCACTCAGTGAGATCCTATAGTTCGTTCCAGCTTGATATTCCATACAACATGGCGTGTCAGAAGCCATCAATGTCATGCCATTGTCAGCTTCCAGCATAGCGTGCATGATTTTGTTGTCTTGACTGGGATCTTGAGAGGCGTTGAATTCTTTAAATGTGCTCATCATCAGTTTGCCACCAAAGACCGTTTGATAAAATTCCATGGCCTGGCGGGCGTTGTCTTGAAAACCGAGATATGGGTTGAGTTTGGTTTGCATCATTTCTCCTAGGTGGGTACTTATTGCTCACAGAACCTCTGTGCTCCTGTACCCGTAAACACTCACTCTCCAATTGAAGAGGTACTCAAGTATCTATTCTTACTCTGCTAAAGAAAGTCGGAAGGGTAATACTATGAGTTGCCATAAAGATGTCTCACTGCTTTTCTCTATTCTCATCAGAAAAATGACTGTGAAGTTCTTTTAATACAGGTGCCTTTTCTTTTAGAGGTATTTCCTTATTTTCGAGTAATTTACGAACAGCATACATGTATTCTGCTGGTTTTAGTTTATTCTCAGAAAATTCATTGATTATACCGCTACTATCAGGTGTCTCGGCTGGACTCTCTTTTTTAAGATGATATTCAACAAGTGTATGAACAAGCTGCTCTATTTTTACTTCACGTTCTAGATGGAGTGGTGCATCATTTTCATCTTTTCTTTCTCAATCTTATGTGCTCGGACTTGTCCCTCATAATCATAAAATAATGCATCATCTTCTAATTTTTTATCGAGATCTCTCCTTTCCTGATCTGTCATTGCTTTCCATCTATTCTCAGCTTCTTCGCTTTGCTTCATAAATATTTTATCACGCATTTTATACTCTTCTTCCTTAGATTCTTCAGTTATTTTTGAGGTGGACTCTCGCAGTGAACTGCCTTTGTTCTCTGACCTTGCCTCTCGCTGTTGCTGCTCGTGGAGTTGACGCTGATGAGCATCGAAATCGCGTATACCACCTTGTCTGCTGGAAGAGGCTTCTCTCTGCGCTTGATCAGGTCGTCCTTTTTCTCCATCACGGGACCCTGAGAGTTCTCTTGGCTTCATAATGTATTTCTCCGAGTATTTAGAACATCCATGCAAACAATCAAACAAGGAACCAATCTCAAGTCTACTCAATGTATGTGATCATTGCCAGTCGAAATGAGGGACAGTTCTGCTCAATGTGATACAAGACACGGACCATATTCCCAACGCCAGCAATATGGCCCTGTTTCGTGCAGAGCCGAGTCGCTGTGTAGGCTGTGATGTACCTCAGCCATACTCGATCAAGAGGTTTCCCAACAGTGTCGAGGTTACGGAAGAGTCATTGCCACCAGTGCAATGAGACCGATGATCATAAGCAGAATCGCCACCAGCACACTCAAGCGCCAGGGCTTCTCATAGGTGGTGACATCGCCCTGCTTAAAACGTTTCAGGCTCCATCCACACTGAATGACGGCCCCAAGCAGGCCAAACACGCCAAGGACGATGAGGCCGACCGCAACGGTATTTATCAGATACTCCCTTGGCGTGTCCATGAGATTCCCTGGTTTACCAGTTCTGACAATGCTAAAAGCCTCTCCAAGGGCAAAACCGAAGCCAATCAGTGTAAGAGATGTGCGAATCCATCCCATGAGTGTCATTTCAATGCTTTCGTGGAACTGCTTCCTGGTATTCTCGTCGAATGTGTCAGTACTGATGTGAGTTTGTGCCATGACAATGGCCTCCTTCGAGCAACGTGGCTGCATGTTGCATGCAACAAGGATTCATGCGGCATCCGATTTTAAGGAATCAACGAATGGTGCTCTTCACCCTCTGTAATACTATAATAAACCTCGCTCGATCATTGGTAACAGCGTTGTGCAGTATTCGTTGCATAAAACTAGCCGTTCCCATGTGTTTTACTCGACCTCTTGTCTGAGAATAGCAACATGCTCTTGATTCTCCACAATATCTATCGCCTTTCTAACATCTTCTATATTAGAATAATATGCATTATAACCTCACTATCCCTTCACTATCCCTTCACCTCCACCACATCCCCCAACCAATCCTCAACCCTCACCACCTGTGCCAACGCATTGACCAGCTTCACCGTCTCGACACTCACCGTGATTACATTCAAAACAGTGCCCCCTGCTCCAACCCACCATCAGCCATTCCTGCCTTCCCATCGCTCACCGTGCTCTTCCCTTTCTCCTTCTTCGCCTTAGTCCCTTTCCCTTTCGCGCCCTTCGCCTCAAACAACCCTGCCTTCACCTCTTCCTCATGCCGCTCATGATTGAGCAGCAGCAAGCGATCGAGCACCTCGCGCCTCGCTGCCTCACTAATCGTATAGCGCAGCCCCTGCTTCGTCTCATGGAAGCCATGTCCCAGCGCCAGATCATCCCACCCGTAGGCATGCGCGACCGCTTCATCCATCTCCTTGTGCAGTTCGCGCAGCTTGACGATATCAGCAGAGCGCTCGTGGGGATCGTGGAAGCGGTTGTAGGTTTTGGTGAGCCCTTCCTGGTTGGCTAGCATGATGGACTGGCGGTGGGTGTAGTAGCGCTCGCCGATGGCTTCGAGTCTATCTGTATTGAGTGGGAAGGGGAAGGTTTCGAAGCAATCGGAAGGTGTGTAGCGCATTCTCGTTTCGAGCGTTGAGCCATTCGCTCTTGCCCAATCTCCATGGAATGTGCATTGGATAAGGGCAAAATTAGCGCTTGCTTCGGTAGCAATAACACATGTTTGCTCTGAATACACAATTCCTATCGGCTGCCATGCGCAAATCATATATTTTGATACTCTGGGAATGACTAGCACCCGCTCCATATCAGCAATGGTGGAGTAGAGTGCAGGACGTTTTTCTGCATAAATCCACCATTTTTCCGGTAAAGGCTTCCTTAGAGCATACTCACCTTTGTTATTTTTACGTTGGCGCTCTGGCTTAACTTTCTCTTTCAGAATGTTCATGCAATCGGGATACATTTCGGCTTGCTCCAGAGGCCAATCTCGAAAGTTAATTATCCAACGGCTCGGTGATTGATCTGGACGAGAGTTGAGATCTTCACCATTGAGATAAGGGAAAAGCACATCTTTATTTCGTGGATCTTTTGCGATAAGAGCCTGTGCTCCCTCAGGAGCTAAAATAAATCCCATACCAAGTACAATTGAGCCTTGAAACGACTTGTTAGCATTGCTAGAGAGTTTGTAGGGAGTGCCAAATACTCCTCCTGATTGAGTCAGAAAAGGCGTAATCGTATTGACAGACCTCTCATCTAGGAGGTAGCCACTCTTCCATGTCCCATTTCTTAACCAAATATGAGCTACTTCCAAACTTGCCTCTCCCGGCCACTTCCGACTTGGAATAGCCCGAGGGATTGTCCAACCAGAAGCGACAATCTGATCAAGCCCTACCTCACGTGTATCACCCTGAGCAATGGTATTGGTTGCTAGCAATGCGCACATTGCCTCTTGTCTTGCTAATGTGGTTGCTCGTAAGAAGAAATAGGCGCAAAGATCAGCACTGCCACGCTTCCCATGAGCTAGATACTCCACTAAATAGTCTCGATACTCAGTGCCTAGCACGCCTGTAATCTTTTGTCCCCCCTGAAACGGT